>CAYHRW010000175.1:0-6151 GCA_964359105.1 uncultured bacterium | reverse complement strand
CGCGGGCGACGCGGCCGCGGCGGCCGGAAGCGCCGCGGGCGACGGCGTGGGACGCGGGTGCGTCGCGCGCCACAGGTCGTGCGCGGCGCCCAGCGCCAGCAGCAGCACCACCACGGCGGCCCCGCGGCGCTCGGCCGCGGTGAGGGCGAGCAACGGGCCTCCCGCGGGGGCAGGTGGCCAGAGCCGGACCATCCACCCGCCGCGGCCCGATCACGCTCGTGGCAGCGACCGGTGGATGGTGCGACCCTAGTCGAACAACCTCCAGGTGAGCGCCATGCGCGTCTCGCGCCCCGGGCCGAGCGCGGGACGGCCGGTGGCCGAGTCCACCCAGGTCTGCTCGCGCTGCCGGTCCTCGAGGTTGCGCGCGCGCACCGTGATCGTGGCGTCGGCGAGCGTGAGCACCACCGCCGCGCCGAACGTCGCATAGCCTTCCAGGCGCCGCACCGGCGCGGTCTCGGCTTCGCGCGGGCCGATCGCATCGGCCTCCCCGCGCAGCGTCACGCCCAGGTCGCCTTCGAAGAGCGAGAAGCGCCCCTCGACGAAGGCACGTCCCCCCGCGGGCGGGTCCACGCGCGGCTGGATGGTGCGCTGCGCGGTTCGCGCCAGCACGAAGCCTTCGAGCCCCGCTCCCGCGTGGGTCCCGCGCCATGCCAGCCCCGCGGTCGCGAGCGTGAAGTCGTACGCGGCGGTGTCGGGGCGGAACCCCGCGCGCAGCCACAGCGCCTCGAGCGGCAGCCGCGCCGCCAGCGCGCGCCCGCGGGTGTGGCCAGCGAAGAGCGCGGCCTCGGCGCGGAACGGACCCGCCGCGGCCAGCGCCCCGTGCGCGGTGAGCGCCCAGGTGTGTTGCAGGTACGGCGCCTGGCCGGCCGGGAGATCGGCCCACACCGGCTCGAGCAGCCGCTCGAGCGCCAGCCGTCCCCGCACCGCGCTCCCGGTGAAGCTCCACGCCACGCCGGGCGCCACGTCGGTGCGCTTCACCGCGCCGTGCCGCCCGCCGCCCAGCGAGAGCTCGACCCGCCCGCCGGCGAGCGGGGTCTCGATTCGCGCGGCGCCCCACACCGCAGTGGCGCGCCGCGCGTCCTCGCTCTCCTCGAAACGCTTCACCTCGCCGCGCCGCCACTCGACCCGCGCGCCGAGCACGCGCCCGGCGGGCCTGCGCTCCCACTCCGCCTTCCCGACCACCTCCTGTGCCTCGCGCCGGCCGAAGGCGAGCGCGCCGCCGAAGCTCTCGTGCCAGCTGAAGCCCCGCGCCAGCGCCAGGCGCGCGAAACCGGTGGGCGTGCCGTAGCGCCACGCCAGCTCCCCGTTCTCGCCGGCCGCCGACTGCTCCTCCCCGCCGTGGAGCTTGCCGGCCGCGCCGCGCTGCGCGAACGAGCCCTCGAGCTGGTGGCGGCCGCGCGTGAGCCGGCCCGCGGCGCTCCACAGGTGGCGCCCGGCATCCCCGAGCGCGCCGGCGGCGCCGCGCGTGCCGCTCATGGTCTCGGCGCGCAGGTACGACACCGAGTCGCCGCGCGTCACCGAGAGCGCGTTGTCGTCGAATCCCTGCGTGCCGCTCCCGAGCACGAGCGCCGCCCGCGCGCGCCGGGTGGCCAGCGTTCCTTCGGCACGCGCCGCGGCGAGCGCGGCGCCGTAGCCGCGCCACGCACCCGGCCCGTCCGGCCCCACCGCGAGGGTCTCGGCCCACACCAGCGGCGCCCGCGCCGCGCCGATGCCCGGGAACGGCAGCTGCTGCGGAGCGCGGCCCGGCTCGGCCAGCGACCAGGCGCCGCGCGCGAAGCCGGCCAGCGTCCACGGCGGCGCGGCGCCGAGCCACAGGTCCGGCGTCCAGCCCGCCCGGCCGGGCTCACCCCACCACGACGCCGCGTCCGGCAGCCCGGAGTGCGCGAGGTCGCTGGCCGCGCCGCCCGGGGCCTGCGCCCGGGCCGCGGCCGCGGCCAGCGTCAGGAGGAGAGCCGCGCCCGATAGCGCGCGAACACCGCGACCAGCGGCGTTCCGAGCAGCGCGAAGAGCGCCACGTTCGAACCGGTGTGCCATAACGCGAAAGGGATCCCCTGGATGAGCCACACGCGCATCTGACCGTAGATCAGCGCGCTGGCCAGGTTGGTGAGGAGGTCGAAGAACGCGGTGAGCGGGAGCGCCAGCAGCGCGAGCAGCAGAGCGCGAACGCGCGCAGGCCGTTCCGCCAGCCCGGCGCGCGCGCACAGCCCACCCGCGATCCCCGCCGGCACCTCCCCCGCCGCCTGAGCCAGCGTGACCAGCGGGTGCGCAGGACCGTACGGGTTCAGCAGCGAGTACGCCAGCATGGTGAGGACCCCCACCAGCGCGCCGTCGCGCGCGCCCAGCAGCACGCCGGAGCAGAACACGACCAGGGTGAGGACCTCGAAGTTCGGGATGGTCTCGGCATAGACCCCGGTGAGCCCGGCGGCGACCATCAGGGCCGCGTAGGAGAGGCGGCGCGAGGTGGCTGGGGTGCGGACGATGGCGGGTTCTCCGCGGGGCGGTCACGAGGGGCATCGAGGGCCGCGGGACTCTAGCCGGGCGCGGCGAGGTAAGTCAACGGGCGCGGCGTTCTGCGCGCGGGACGCGATCAGCCCGGGACGCCAGCGGCCTGCTTGAGGGGCCCGAGCACGCTCGCGGGCACCGGCAGCTCGCCGAGGTCCACGCCGCGGCCCTGGTCGTGGAAGTCGGAGCCGCCGGTCTCGATCAGTCCGAGCTTCGCGGCGAGCGCGTGGTAGCGCCGCACGCTGGCCATCCCGTGCTGCGGGTGCCACACCTCGATGCCGTCGAGGCGGGCGGTGGCCAGGTGCTCGACCACTCGCTCGGACAGCCCGGCGCCGGGATGCGCGAGCACGCTCACGCCGCCGGCGGCGTGAACGAGCGCGATCGCCTGCTCGGGCCGGAACGCGGGCCGCTGCACGAACGCCGGGCCCTGCGCGCCGAGGAAGAGCCGAAACGCGTCGTCCATGGTCTCGACGTGCCCGGCGCGCAGCAGCGCCTCGGCCACATGCGGGCGGCCCACCACGCCCGGGCCGGCCAGCGCCAGCACCTGGTCGCGGTCCACCGGCACGCCGAGCGCGGTCAGCCGCTCGACCATCTGGAGCGCGCGGTCGAGCCGCTCGGTGCGGAAGCGCGCCAGCGTCTCGAGTAGCTCGTCGTCGGCCGGGTCGAGGTAGTAGCCGAGGATGTGGAGGTCGAGGCCGTCGAGCATCGAGGAGACCTCGATGCCGGGCACCAGCTCGATCGCGCTGCCGGCGGCTTCGCGCGCCCGTGGCACGCCCTCGACCGAGTCGTGGTCGGTGATGGCCAGCGCCGCGAGCCCGCGCTCGACCGCGAGCGCCACCACCGCCTCGGGCGCCAGCGCGCCGTCGCTGAAGATGGTGTGGGAGTGGAGGTCCACCCGGCGTCCGCCCCGTGCGGCGGGCGGCCGTGGCATCAGACCTTCTCCAGCGTCCTGCGCAGGACGCGGATCTTGAGCCCCACGTCCGGGTAGTTGGCCTGCGCGGCGTAGACGCGCTCGAACTGCGCGAGCGCCTCCTGCGGCCGTCCCGCGGCCTCGTGCACGAGGCCGAGCTGGAAGCGCAGGCTGGCTTCCACCTCGGGCCGCGCGCCCAGGGTCTCGAGCGCGGTCGTGAACTCGCTCACCGCGTCGTCCAGGCGTCCCTGGTCGAGCAGGCAGCGCCCGATCATCTCGGCGCAGCGCGCAGCGAACGCGGGATCGCGCGCGGCGAGGCGGAACGATTCGATCGCCTGCTCGAGCAGGCCCATCTCCCGGTAGGTCATGCCCAGATCGTAGTGGCTCTGGGCGTCGTCGGAAAGCTGTGCCTGCACGCCGCGCTGGAATTCGGCGATGAGGGCCGCCATGTCGAAGCTGACCGCCTCCGCCCGGCCGAGCGCCACCTCGACTCTCCCGGACGCCCGCGCTTGGTCCGCCGCCTTGGCCGCCGCGGCGGGGGGTGGCGCCGCGGCGGCCAGGCGCTGCAGCCGGCGCTGGGCCAGCTCGTTCTGCGGGTCGAACGCCCGCGCCCGCTCGAACCACGCGCGGGCACGGGCGAGGTCGTCGTCGTTGAGCGCGTGGTCACCGAGCAGGCAGGCCACCTCCGCGGCCTCCTTGCGGTCGTCGCGCCCCTCGCAGTTCGCGAGCCACAGCTCCAGCACGTCGGTCGAGGCGTGGGCGCTGCGGCTCAGGCTGCGGTAGATGGCCGCTGCGCTGTCCGCCTTGCCGAGAGCCTCGTACGAGCGCGCGGCGCGCACCAGCGCGGCACCCGCTCCGTCGCGGTCGCCGTCGCGGAAGCGCGCCGCGGCCTCCTGCAGCAGCGCCTCGATGGCCGCGAGATCGGGGACCACGTCCTCGGTGGCGGCGGGCCCGGGCCCGGCGGGTGAGTCGAAGCGGAGCCCCTCCGGCTGCGGCGAGGTCACGTCGGGTCCGCCTTCCGCAGCAGCCGCAGCCTCCGCCTCGACGGCGGAAGCCCCGGAGGGCGCGACATCCTCAGCGGGCCCGGCCGCGCCTCCCGCGTCGTCCGCCGCTTCGGGCCCGCGCCGCGTCTCGAAGCGCGGTGTCGACTCGAGCGGGCCCCGGGCGTCCCGCTCGGACGCGGGAGCATCGTCCCGCGTCCGCTGGTACGACTCGCTCGCCCCGGGGTGGAGCTGCTCGGCGCGCGCCGCCACGCGCTCGGCATCCTGCGTCAGCCCGGCGCGGCGATGGTGCCCGGAGGCTTCCATCAGGACCGCCGCCGCCGCCGCGAAGTCGCCGGAGAGCGCCAGCGTCTCGCCGAGCTTCTCGAGCGTGCGCACGTTCTCCGGCGACACCTCGAAGGCCTTGCGCAGCGCGCCCGCGGCCTCGGAGTACTTCTCCTCGCGGGCGAGCACCTCGGCGTACTGGTGGTGGTAGAGCGCGGCCTCGGTGCTGAACCCGTCGAGCGTGTGGAGCTGCGCCAGCCGCTGGAGCACCAGCGTGGGCGAGAGCGCCAGCCGCATCATCTTCTTGCAGACGGCGATCGCGTTCTTGTAGAGGCCCTGGCGCTCGTAGGCGTCCACGGCCTGCAGGTAGCGCCGCGAGGCCTCCTCCGCGTCGCCCTTCTTGAAGTGGAGGTCGGCGAGGAGGACGAAGTGGATCGGCTCGGAGTCCTCGGCCTGCGTGAGCTTCTCGTATTCGCTCAGGGCCCCATCCAGATCACCGGTCTGGATGCAGCGCTGGGCCCGTCGCTTGATCTCGATCGCCTTTTCCAAGCTGGCTTTCTCCGCGAGGCGCACACGAAGGCGCGTGCCCGGACACGACACGCGCGCGGCGCGCACGCAAGACGCAGTCCCTGTCAAGCGCTCAACGCGGCGTGCACGGCATCCAGGCACCGCCGGGCCGCCGGGCCCAGGGCCGCCTGGATGCGCTGCAAACCCATCTCGACGTCGTTCTTATCGGCGGACGGGGCGGCGGACTTCAGGTTGATTTGCACGTTGAGGAGCGCCCCCTCGGCGGCCGCCCGGGCGAGCAGCCCCGCGCCCCCCGAGTCGGTGATGGCATTGGCGTTGCCGCGCGCGGCCGCCTCCCCCGCCAGCTCCAGCACCTCGAGGCAGGCCCCGGCGGTCTCGAGCGGGACCCGCATGGCTTCCAGCTCCGCCGCCGCCAGGGCCTGCCCACGCGCTTCGACCTCGGCCGGGGTGGCCTGCGGCATGCGGCGGGCCTTGAGCACCGCCTCGAACGCCTCGCTGTCCCTGCGGGCCAGCCCCAGCAGCCGGAGCCGGAGCGCCTGCGAGCGCCGCCGTGTCTCGCGCATCGCCTCCTCGCTCCCCGCGTACTTCTTCCTGCCGATCGTGAGCCCGGCCACCATCGCCGGCAGGGTCGCAGCGAGCGCGCCCACGAACGCCGCCACCGTGCCGCCGCCCGGCGTGGGCGCGGGCTCGGCGACCTGATCGAAGAAGGTCGCGATCGGCACCGCCTCGGTCAGCGGCGGGCGCCGGAGCCTCAGCTCCAGGACCTGGTCGCGGCGGAAGCTCTCGAGCTGGAGCGCGTGCTCGGCGGCGTCCAGCAGCGCGAACTCCGGCACCAGCCCCACCACCTCGCAGCCCGCGATCGCCGCGCCGTGGCGCGCCGCCTCGGCGCGGACCAGCGCCAGCACCCGGTGGATCGGCGTGGCCTCGGTGTTCACCAGGTTCATGC
>CAYHRW010000174.1:0-6276 GCA_964359105.1 uncultured bacterium | reverse complement strand
GCGCGCCGAGCTGGTCCACGCGTACAAGGAAGGCGAGAGCATCGTCCATCGGGTGCGTCTCGTGTCGGGCGCGCGCCGCGCGCTGCTGGAATCGGGCGCGGCGGGCGCGCTCGCGGTGCGGGTGGATCCCGCTCACCGGCTGCCGACCATGCGCCACCACACCGCGACCCACCTGCTCCACGCCGCGCTGCGCGACGCACTGGGCGACCACGTGCGGCAGGCCGGCTCGCTCGTCGCGCCCGACCGGCTGCGCTTCGACTACACGCACTTCGAGCCGCCCACGCGCGAGCAGCTCGCCCGGATCGAGCGCCAGGTGAGCGAGTGGGTGCTGGAGAACCACGAGGTGCGCTGGGAGATCGTGCCGCTCGAGCGCGCACGCGCGCTCGGCGCGATGGCGCTGTTCGGCGAGAAGTACGGCGCCGAGGTGCGCATGGTCACGGTGACGGGCGAGGACTCCGAGCACGCGCTCAGCCGCGAGCTGTGCGGCGGCACGCACGTCGCGCGCACCGGCGACATCGGCGCCTTCACGCTGGTCTCGGACGCCGCGATCGCGAGCGGGGTGCGCCGCGTCGAGGCGCTGTGCGGGCACGAGGCGCTGGGCTTCCTGAAGGGCCAGGCCGATACCCTGCACCGCGCCGCGGGAGTGCTCCAGGTGAGCCCGGCCGCGCTGCCCGAGCAGATCGAGAAGCTCAAGGCCGAGCTGGAGCGGCTGAAGAAGGCCCAGGCCGAGCTGCACAAGGGCGGGCTCGAGGCCGAGATGGAGAAGCTGGTGCGGGACGCCGGCACGGCGGCGGGCGGGCGCTGGGTGGTGGCCGAGGTCCAGTCGGAGGCCGATACCAACGCGGTGCGCGAGGCGGCCGACCGGCTGCGCGGGCAGCTCCGGCGCGGCGCGGCGGTGCTGGCGCTCCAGGGCGGAGGCAAGCTCACCTTCCTCGCCGTGGTGACCGACGACCTGGTGGCCGAGAAGCGGCTGCGCGCCGACGAGCTGGTGCGCGCGGTCGCGAAGGTGACCGGCGGCTCGGGCGGCGGCAAGCCGCACCTGGCGCTGGCCGGGGGCAAGGACGCCTCGAAGCTCGCCGAGGCGCTCGACGAGGCCCGGCGGCTGCTGGCGCAGGCGCTGGCGCAGTGAACCGGAACGGACGAGGAAGGGGGCCACGATGAAAGCGCTCGTGCTGGCCGGAGGCCGCGGCACCCGTTTGCGTCCCATCACGCACACCAGCGCGAAGCAGCTCGTGCCGGTGGCCAACAAGCCGGTGCTGTTCTACGGCCTCGAGGCCATCCGCGACGCCGGCATCCGCGAGGTCGGCATCGTGGTGAGCGACCCGCGCGAGATGCTCCAGCCCGACCTGAGGACCGGAGAGCGCACCACGGTCATGGTGAACAGCCAGGCCGAGATCCGCGCCGCGGTGGGCGACGGCTCGGCCTTCGGGCTCCAGGTGGCCTACATCGAGCAGGAGGCGCCGCTCGGCCTCGCGCACGCGGTCAAGATCTCGGAGGGCTACATGGCGGGCGAGCCGTTCGTCATGTACCTGGGCGACAACCTCATCAAGGACGGCATCACGCCGTTCGTGCGGGAGTTCGAGCAGGAGCGCCCCAACGCGCAGATCCTGCTGGCGCACGTGAAGACGCCGTGGGAGTTCGGCGTCGCCGAGCTCGAGGGCGACCGGGTGGTGCGGCTCGAGGAGAAGCCCAAGCAGCCGCGTTCGGACCTGGCGCTCGTGGGCGTCTACCTGTTCGACCGGACGATCTTCGAAGCGGTGCACGCCATCGCCCCCAGCAGGCGCGGCGAGCTCGAGATCACCGACGCCATCCAGTTCCTCATCACGAACGGCCGGCGCGTGCGCTCCCATGTCATCTCGGGCTGGTGGAAGGACACCGGCAAGGTCGAGGACATGCTCGAGGGCAACCGCATGATGCTGGGCGGCATCGAGCTCGACATCCGGGGCGAGGTGGACACCGACTCGGCGATCGAGGGTCGCGTGGTGATCGGCCCCGGCACGAAGGTCGAGCGCTCGCGCCTGCGCGGCCCGCTCGTCATCGGCGCCAACGCGCGGATCGTGGACTCCTACGTGGGCCCGTTCACGGCCCTCGGCGACGGCGTGGAGCTGTCGCACTGCGAGATCGAGCACTCGATCGTGCTCGAGCGCGCGCGCATCCACGACGTCCCGCGCCGCATCGAATCGAGCCTGATCGGCAAGGACGTGGTGGTGTGCGCGAGCGACGCGCGCCCGCGCACCCACCGCCTGATGCTGGGCGACTCGAGCCGCGTGGAGCTCTCGTGAGGGTGCTCGTCACCGGCGCGGCCGGGATGCTCGGCCAGGCGCTGCTGCCGGCGCTCGCGGCCGCGGGCCACGAGGCGCTGGGCGTGGACGTCGCCGAGGCCGACGTGACGCGGCTCGACGCGCTCCTGGGCGTCGCGCGGCCGTTCCGGCCCGACTGGGTCGTGCACCTCGCGGCGTTCACGAAGGTGGACGACTGCGAGTCGCAGCCCGACCTGGCCTTCCTGGTGAACGGGCTGGGCGCGCGCAACGCCGCGCTGGCCGCGGCCGACTGCGGCGCGGCGGTGCTGGCGATCTCGACCGACTACGTGTTCGACGGCCGCGGCGCGCGGCCCTACCGCGAGTACGACTCGGCGGCGCCGCGGTCGGTCTACGGCGCCTCCAAGTGGGCGGGGGAGCGGGCGGTGCGCGAGGTGCACCCGCGCCACGTCATCGTGCGCACCAGCTGGCTGTTCGGGCGCGGCGGGCCCAACTTCGTGGACACCGTCCTGGCGAAGGCGCGCGCCGGCGAGCCGTTGCGTGTGGTGGACGACCAGCGTGGCTCGCCCACTCTCACCGTGGACCTGGCGCAGGGGCTGCTGAGGCTCATGACCGCGAATCAGCCCGGCACCTACCACTGCACCAACTCGGGCGAGTGCACCTGGTACGACCTCGCGGCGTACGCGGTCGGGCGTGCCGGGCTCGCCACGCGCCTCGAGCGCACCGACACCGCGTCGTTCCCGCGGCCGGCGCCGCGGCCGGCCTATTCGGTGCTGTCGAACCAGTTCTTCGAGCATGTCACCGGCCACCGGCTGCCGCCCTGGCAGGACGCGGTGGACCGCCACGTCAGGAGCGGCGTCCCGGCGCACTGAGCGCGGACGCGAGAGGAGCGCACGTGAGACGAAGCAAGAGCGCAGGCTCCCGCAGGCGCGCCGCGGGACAGGACCGGTCCGGCTGGATCGAGAAGGAGGCGCGCGCCCTGCTCCACGAGGCGGGGCGCTCGCTCGTGCGGCTCGAACGGCACTCGGCGCGTGCGGTCGCCGAAGCCGCGGAGGCCATGGTCGCCTGCCTCGAGTCGGGCGGCACGGTCTACTTCTGCGGCAACGGCGGCAGCGCGGCCGACGCCCAGCACCTGGCCGCCGAGCTGGCCGGACGCTACCTTCTCGAGCGGCCCGCGATCGCGGCGGTGGCGCTCACGACGAACTCCTCGGCGCTCACCGCCATCGGCAACGACTACGGCTTCGACGTGGTGTTCTCGCGCCAGCTCGAGGGCCTGGGCGCGCCGGGCGACGTGCTGGTGGCGATCAGCACCAGCGGGGGCTCGGCGAACGTGGTGCGCGCCGTCGAGGCCGCGCACCTGCAGGGCATGACGGTGATCGGCATGACCGGGCTCGAGGGGACGCGCTTCGCGAAGCTGTGCGACCTCGCGCTGGTGACGCCCAGCGCCTCGACCCCGCGCATCCAGGAGGGCCACATCACCATGGGCCACGCGCTGTGCGAGCTGATCGAGCGCGCCATGTTCCCGGCACGCCCGGGCGCACGCGCGGCAGGCGCCCGTCGCAGCGGGTCCACCCGCAGGGCGCCGCGGCGCGGGAAGCGAGGCCTGTGTTCCTCGCCCTGATCCAGGAGCTGCGGCCGAAGCAGTGGACCAAGAACCTCCTGCTGTTCGCGGGGGTGCTGTTCTCGCAGCAGATGGGCGAGCCGGGGCTCGCGCTGCGCGCCGCGCTCGGCTTCGTCGCGTTCTCGCTGCTCTCCGGCACGGTCTACCTGCTCAACGACCTCAAGGACGTGGAGGCGGATCGCCTCCACCCGCGCAAGCGCGAGCGCCCGGTCGCGGCAGGGCGGTTGCCGGTCGGGGTGGCGTGGACCGCCATCGTGGTGATCCTGGGGATCGTGGCCGTGCTTTCGTCGGGGCCACTGGCGTTCCTCCCGGAGGGCGCGACGCGCCACCTCCCGGGCCACCTGGTGGAGGCGCTGTCGGTCGGCCTGGGCGGCGGATTCGTCGTGGTCGCGGGGTCTTACTTCGCTCTCAACCTGGCCTACAGCATGGGCCTGCGCAACCAGGTTCTGCTCGACGTGTTCGTGATCGCGCTCGGCTTCGTGCTGCGCGCCATCGCGGGCGTGGAGCTGCTGCGGCCGGTCTCGCCCAGGACCGAGATCTCGCCCTGGCTGCTGGTGTGCACGTTCTTCGGCGCGCTGTTCCTGGCGCTGGCCAAGCGGCGCCGCGAGCTGACCAACGCGGGCGACGGCGCGGGCCAGCGCCGCGCGGTGCTCGTCCACTACACGCCGGCGCTGCTCGACGGGCTGGTGCTGGTCTCGGCGGCGGCCAGCATCATGGGCTACGCGCTCTACACCATCTGGCCCGAGACCGTCCGCAAGTTCGGCACCAGCGACCTGCTCTACACCGTCCCGTTCGTGACCTACGGGATCTTCCGCTACCTCTACCTGGTGCGCTCCGCCGAGGTCTCCGAGGACCCGTCGCAGCTGCTGCTCACCGACCGGCCGCTCGCCGCGTGCGTGCTCCTCTACCTCGCCGCGGTGAGCTTCATCCTCTACCGCGGCGGATGAGCGCGGGCCGGCCGCGGCGCGTGGTGGTCGAAGCGCGGGCCAAGCTCAACCTCGGGCTCGCGGTGGGACCGCGCCGTCCCGACGGGTTCCACGAGCTGGCCACCGTCTTCCAGTCCATCTCGCTCTGCGACACCCTGGTGGCGGAGCGCCGCCCGCGAGGGTTCACGTTGCGCGTGTGGCACGAGGATGCCGCGGTGCGGGGCCGGCGGCCGCGCGCGGCGCGCGCGCACGTCCCGGCCGGGCCCGGGAATCTGGTGCTGGTCGCGGCGCGGCGCTTCGCGCGGCTGGCGGGGCTGGCGGGCGGGGCGCGCTTCACCCTGATCAAGCGCATCCCGGCGCGCGCGGGCCTGGGGGGCGGCAGCGCCGACGCCGCCGCGGTGCTCGCCGCGATGGCCGCGCTCTACGGGGTCCGGCTCGCGCCCGGCGAGCGCAGCGCGCTGGAGGCGGGGCTCGGTTCCGACGTGCCCTTCGCCGCGCGCGGGGGCACGGCGCTCGGGCTGGGGCGCGGGGAGCGCCTGCATCCGCTGGTTCCGCTCGGTGCGCACCGGGCGCTCGTCGGGGTGCCCTCGTGGCGCGTTTCAACCGCGCGGGCCTTCGCCGAGATCGACCGCAGCAAATATGGCTTGACAGCATGGAGCACAAAACTAAGATTCGCCCAACGTCTTGCGCATAAGCGATTGACCGCGTCACTGGCGATGCGGCTGGGCAACCGTTTCGAGACGGTGCTCGGCGACAGGCGTCCGGACTTCGACTCGTTGTGCGCGCGTTTGCGCGGCGCAGGTGTCGGCGAGCCGCGCATGACCGGAAGCGGGTCGGCGGTGTTCGGGTTGCTCGCGCCGCGCGCGTCCGCAGGCAGGGTGATCGATCGGTTCGTCGGCAACGAAGCGCTCTACGTGGTTCGTTTCACCCGGTCGGGAGTGAGACTGAGAAGGCTGCCTTAAGCGCGGATGCACCGCAGGGAAGCACGAGGCTTCAACCGTGATGGAACCGTGCGCGGTGAAGGGTGCCCCGCAGTCAGTCAGCGCTCCCCCTCAAGGAAGGGTCCGAGGTGACAAGATGATCGAAATCACCGAGGTGCGGATCTCGCTGCGCAATGACGAGAAGCTGAAGGCCTTTGTCAGCATCACGCTCAATGACTCCTTCGTCATCCGCGGGCTCAAGATCATCCACGGGAACTCGGGCCTGTTCGTGGCGATGCCGAGCCGGAAGCGGCCCGACGGCCAGCACCAGGACCTGGCGCACCCGATCAACGACGCCACCCGGAAGTACCTCACCGAGCGGGTGATGGCCGAGTACGAGCGGGAGCTGGCGCACCCGACCGTCGCCGCCGGCGCCACCACCACGGAACCGCGCCCGCTCTACTGAGTCCCGGCGTTCCCTCTCCTTACGGGACCCCCGCCCGGGCCGCTCCGGCCGCCGTGGTCGCGGCCGCCCGGATTGCCGCCCGGAT
>CAYHRW010000173.1:0-6323 GCA_964359105.1 uncultured bacterium | reverse complement strand
GCCGACTTCAACCTGGTGAACGCCGAGCACGGCATCGTCTACATCGACGAGATCGACAAGATCTCGCGCAAGAGCGAGAACCCCAGCATCACGCGCGACGTCTCGGGCGAGGGCGTGCAGCAGGCGCTGCTCAAGATCCTCGAAGGCACGGTCGCCAACGTGCCCCCGCAGGGCGGGCGCAAGCACCCCCAGCAGAAGTACATCGAGGTCAACACCAAGGACATCCTGTTCGTCTGCGGCGGGGCGTTCGACGGGCTCGAGAAGATCATCGAGCGGCGGGTGGGGCAGAAGATGCTGGGCTTCGGCGCCGTCATCCGCAGCAAGCAGGAGAAGCCCATCGGCGAGCTCATGGCGAAATGCGAGCCCGAGGACCTGCTGCGCTACGGGCTCATCCCCGAGCTGGTGGGGCGCCTGCCGGTGGTGGGCGTGCTCGACTCGCTCGACGAGGAAGCGCTGGTCTCGATCCTCACCGAGCCCAAGAACGCGATCACCAAGCAGTACCAGAAGTTCTTCGAGATGGAGGGCGTCAAGCTCGACTTCACCGAGGACGCGCTGCGCGCCATCGCCACGCAGGCGGTCAAGCGCGGGACCGGCGCGCGGGGGCTGCGCGCGGTCATCGAGGAAGCGATGCTGGACGTCATGTACGACATCCCCTCGCGCGCAGACGTCATCGGCTGCACCATCTCGCGCGAGTGCATCCTGGGCGGCGCGTCGCCGTTGCTCACCTACCGGGGCGAGCGGGAGAAGCGGCGCAAGGAAGCCTGAGCCGGAGGGGCCGGCCGCGGTCCGGCCGCGCCACGTCATCAAGGAGTCCACGTGCCACCCAGCAGCCCCCGTTCCCGTGACAGGCAGTCCGCGAAGAGGAAGGCCTCCCCGCGCGAGCGTGGCCCCCGGCTGACGGTCACCCGTGGCGACGAGACGTTCACGTTCCACGAACGCCTGCCCCTGCTGCCGCTGCGGGACGTCGTGGTCTTCCCCTACATGACGATCCCGCTGCTGGTCGGCCGCCTGCCCTCAATCAACGCGATCGAGAAGGCGGTGGCGCGCGACCGCGTGCTGTTCGTCACGGCGCAGAAGCGCAGCGAGGTCGCCGACCCCACGCACGAGGAGCTCTACGAGGCCGGCACCGTGGTGCGGGTGCTGCAGCTGTTCCGCCTGCCCGACGGCACCATGCGGGTGCTGGTCGAAGGCGTGTGCCGCGGGCGCGCCGAGCGCTTCTTCTGGTCGAGCGACTACTACACCGTGAAGGTGGCGGTCGAGCCCGAGGCCGCGATCTCGGGCAGCGAGGTCGAGGCGCTGGTGCGCCACGTGCTCGCGCTCTTCAACGACTACGTGCACCTGAACCGCCGCATCCCCGACGAGGTGATCGCGACCGCCAACAACATCGGCGACCCCGTCTGCCTGGCCCATACCATCGCGTCGCACCTGCTGGTCAAGGTGCCGCAGAAGCAGAAGCTGCTCGAGGCCCGGGGCGCGGTCGAGCGCCTGCGGCTGCTCGGCGAGACGCTGGCCGCCGAGCTCGAGATCGTCAAGCTCGAGCGCAAGATCGAGGGCCAGGTGCGCTCGCAGCTGCACAAGAACCAGAAGGAGTTCTACCTCAACGAGCAGCTCAAGGCGATCCGCAAGGAGCTCGGGCACCAGAACGAGTTCGCGAGCGAGATTGACGAGCTCGCCGCCGCCATCAAGAAGGCACGGCTGCCGCGCGAGGTCCTGGCCCGGGCCATGAAGGAGCTCGACCGGCTCGGCAAGATGAGCTTCATGTCGCCCGAGGCCACCGTGGTGCGCAACTACCTGGACTGGCTGGTGTCTCTGCCGTGGACCCGCGTGACGCGCGACCACGGCGACATGGCGCGGGTCGAGCGCATCCTGGACGAGGACCACCACGGCCTGCGCAAGGTGAAGGAGCGCATCGTCGAGTACCTGGCGGTGCTCAAGCTCACCGGGAGGAACAAGGGCCCCATCCTGTGCTTCGTGGGCCCGCCCGGGGTGGGCAAGACCTCGCTCGGCCGCTCGATCGCGCGCGCGCTCGGCCGCCGCTTCGTGCGGGTCGCGCTCGGGGGCGTGCGCGACGAGGCCGAGATCCGCGGGCATCGCCGCACCTACATCGGCTCGCTGCCGGGCCGCATCATCCAGAGCCTGCGGCGCGCCGGCACGCGCAACCCGGTGTTCCTGCTCGACGAGATCGACAAGCTCGGGAACGACTTCCGCGGCGATCCCGCCTCGGCGCTGCTCGAGGTGCTCGACCCCGAGCAGAACCACACGTTCAACGACCATTACCTCGAGGTGGACTTCGACCTCTCGCAGGTCATGTTCATCTGCACCGCGAACTCCCTCTACTCCATCCCGCCGCCGCTCATCGACCGCATGGAGACCCTCAAGCTCCCGAGCTACCACGAGGACGAGAAGGTGGAGATCGCGCGGCGCTTCCTCATCCCCAAGCAGATCGCGGCGGCCGGGCTCGAGCCGGGCGACCTGCGTCTCGGCGTGCCCGGCATCCGCTCGATCCTGCACGGCTACACCCGCGAGGCCGGAGTGCGGAGCCTGGAGCGCGAGATCGCCGGGATCTGCCGCAAGGCCGCGCGCCGCAAGGCCGCTGGCCGGCTCAGGAGCCCGCTGGTGGTCACGCCCGCGAACCTGCACCGCTTCCTGGGCGTGCCGCGCTTCCTCGACATGGCGATCGAGCGGGTCAACCGCGTGGGGATCGCGAGCGGGCTGGCGTGGACCGAGGTGGGGGGCGACCTGCTCACCATCGAGGTCAGCATCCTGCCCGGCAAGGGCGAGCTGCAGCTCACCGGCAAGCTCGGCGAGGTGATGCGCGAGTCCGCCCACGCCGCGCTCACCTGGATCCGCTCGCGCGCCGAGCAGCTCGGCCTCGGCCGCGACTTCTACCGCGAGATCGACGTGCACGTCCACGTGCCCGAGGGCGCGATCCCGAAGGACGGCCCCTCGGCCGGCATCACCATCGCCATCGCGATGGTGAGCGCGCTCACCGGCGTGCCCACGCGGCACGAGGTGGCGATGACCGGCGAGATCACCCTGCGTGGCAACGTGCTCGCGGTGGGCGGGCTCACCGAGAAGGCGCTCGCCGCGCGTCGCGCCGGCCTCACGGTGGTGCTCCTGCCGCGCGCGAACGAGAAGGATCTCGTCGAGATGCCCGAGGAGGTGAAGGAGGGTCTGGAGTTCGTGCCGGTGGAGAGCATGGACCAGGTGCTCGAGCGTGCGCTCGAGCGGCGCGTCCAGCCTCCCGCGCCGGCCGCCGCGGACCCCGCCCCCGCCCCCGGCGAGCCGGACGAGGGGAGCGCGACCGACCCGCAGTACGCGCATTGAGGGTGGCTTCGCGCGCCATGAAGACGCGCCTCTTCACTCCCGGGCCGGTCGAGATCCCGCCGCGCATCCTGCGCGCGCTGTCGCAGGTGCCGCCGCACCATCGCACCGACGCGTTCCGCGCTACGCTGCAGCGCGTCACGCAGGCGTTGCGCGAGGTCCACCAGACCGAGGGCCAGGTGCTGGTGCTCGGCGCCTCGGGCACCGGCGCCATGGAGGCCGCGGTGGTGAACCTGCTCGCCCCCGGCGAGCGTGCGCTCGCGATCGTGGGCGGCAAGTTCGGCGAGCGCTGGGCCGACCTGCTCGGGGCCTACGGCGTGCCGCACGTCGTCCTCCCGGTGGAGTGGGGGAGCGCGGTGGACCCGGAGGCGGTCGCGCGCCTGCTCGACCAGGACGCGGGCGTCACGACCGTCTTCGCCACCCACAGCGAGACCTCGACCGGCGCGCTGAACGACGTCGAGGCGCTGGCGAAGGTCGCGCGCGCGCGCGGCCGGCGCCTGGTGGTGGACGCCGTCACCGGGGTGGGCGTGCATCCGCTGCCGCAGGACCAGTGGGGTGTGGATGTGGTGGTGTGCGGCTCGCAGAAGGGCCTGATGATCCCGCCCGGCATCGCCACCGTGAGCCTCGCGCCGTGGGCGCTGGCCGCGGTCGAGGGCGAGAAGCTGCCGCGCTTCTACTTCGACCTGCGCAAGGCGCTCAAGACCGCGCCCGCGGGCGAGACGCCGTGGACCCCACCGGTGTCGCTGGTGCTGGCACTCGAGGAGGCGCTCACCATGATCCTGCGCGAGGAGGGGCTGGCGAACGTCCACGCGCGCCACCGCCGGCTGGCGCACGCCGCGCGCGCGGGCGCGCAGGCGCTCGGCTTCCGCCTGTTCAGCTCCAGCCCCTCGCACGCCGTGACCGCTCTGGTGCCGCCGGACGGCGTCGCCGCCTCGGACGTCATCAGGCGCCTGCGCGAGGTGCACGGCATGGTGGTCGCGGGCGGACAGGACCAGCTCAAGGGGAGGATCTTCCGCATCGGGCACATGGGCGCCTACGACCTCGCCGACATCCACGCCGTGCTGGGCGCGCTCGACGAGATCGCCGCGCACTTCGGCCGGCCCGCGGGCGCCGACCCCGTGCGGGCCGCCAGCGAGGCCTGGGCGGCGGCGTGAAGGTCCTGGTCGCCGACCGGCTCGATCCCGCCGCCGTCGCTCGGCTGCGCGCGGCCGGCCACGAGGTGCTCGAGCGCACCGGCCTCGAGGGCGCGGAGCTCGCCGAAGCGCTGCACGGCGTCGCCGCCATCCTGGTGCGCGGCGCGACCAAGGTGACCGCCGGGGTGCTGCGCGGGTCGCCCTCGCTCCGGGTGGTGGTGCGCGCCGGCACCGGCCTCGACAACGTGGACCTCGCGGTGGCGCGCGAGCTCGGCGTGTTCGTCTCGAACACGCCGGCCGCGAACGCGGTGTCGGTCGCCGAGCTCACCTTCGGCCTGCTGCTCGCGCTCGAGCGCCACCTCGTCCCCGCCGCGGGCGACCTGCGGCGCGGGGTGTGGGAGAAGACGAAGTACCTGGGCCACGAGCTGGCGGGGCGGCGGCTCGGCCTGGTGGGCTTCGGCCGGATCGGGCGCGAGGTGGCGCTGCGCGCGCGCGCGTTCGGCCTCGAGGTGGAGTGGAGCGACCCGCTCGTCGCCGCGGCGCCCGCGGGCTTCGAGTGGACGCGGCGGCTGGCGCTCGCGGGGCTGCTGCCGCGCGTGGACTACCTGTCGCTCCATGTCCCGCTCACGCCCGAGACCCGCGGCCTGATCGGCCCCGCGCAGCTCGCGGCGATGAAGCCCGATGCCGTGCTGGTGCAGTGCGCGCGCGGCGGCGTGGTGGACGAGGCCGCGCTGCTCGGCGCGCTGAAGGGCGGGAAGCTGCGCGGCGCGGCGCTCGACGTGTTCGAGACCGAGCCGCCGGGCGCGCACCCGCTGCTCGCGCTGGCGAACGTGGTCGCGACGCCGCATCTCGGCGCCTCGACCACCGAGGCCCAGGAGCGCGCCGGGCTCGAGGCGGCGGAGATCGCCATCGCGGCGCTCGCGCGCCCGGGCGGCTGACCGGACGGCTGCACGTCCGTGCCGGCGGCCCGGGGCGCGACGGCGCGACGGCGCCCGGGCCGCGCGGTCCCGCGGCCGGAGACCCCGGTGTCCTTCGGCATGTCTTGACGCGCGGCGCATACGTGTTAGCTTGCCGCGTTTCCATCTGAGGATCCGCCGAGCCGGGGGCCGCGGTCGGCGTCCGCTCCGCGCGGGGGCCGGACCGCTGCGCGCGCGGTCGCGGCGCCGCGGTCGGACAGCACGTCATCCGTGGCCCCGGCGGCGTGGTCCTTGACCGGGACCCGGCCGCCACGCCCTCGAACAGGAGCCGCGATGAATCCACAGCTCGACTCCTTCAAGTACGACGACGCGATCGCGCGCAAGTTCATGGTCGCCACCTTCGTGTGGGGCCTGGTCGGGATGCTGGTCGGCCTGCTGGTCGCCCTGCAGATGGCCGCGCCCGCCCTGAACCTGCCGCCCTGGCTCACCTTCGGCCGGCTGAGGCCGCTCCACACCAACGCGGTGATCTTCGCCTTCGCCGGCAACGCCTTCTTCACCGGCGCCTACTACTCGACCCAGCGGCTGCTCAAGGCCCGGATGTTCTCGGACCTGCTCTCCAACCTGCACTTCTGGGGCTGGCAGCTCATCATCGTGGGCGCCGCGCTCACCCTGCCGCTCGGCTTCACCCAGGCCAAGGAGTACGCCGAGCTCGAGTGGCCGCTCGACATCGCGATCGCGGTGGTGTGGGTGATCTTCGCCGTCAACTTCTTCGGCACGCTGGCGCGACGCCGCGAGCGCCACCTCTACGTGGCGATCTGGTTCTACGTCGCGAGCATCGTCACGGTCACGATCCTGCACATCTTCAACAACCTCTCGATCCCGGCCGGGTTCCTCAAGAGCTACTCGATCTACGCGGGGGTGCAGGACGCCTTCATGCAGTGGTGGTACG
>CAYHRW010000172.1:0-6344 GCA_964359105.1 uncultured bacterium | reverse complement strand
CTGGCGCTTCAGGTGGCCGGCCTTCTCGAGCATGGTGAGGTAGTAGCGCACGCCGTTGGTGGATGAGATCCCGGAGGCGCGACCGATCTCGCGGATCGTCGGTGGGAATCCGCGCTCGCTCTGGAAGCGACGGATGAAGGCGAGAATCTCGCGCGCTCTGTCATTCAGCATGGCTTGCTCCTCGTGAACCCGGGCCACCGCGATTGACCACGGCGAGACACTAGTGCACAGGCGTGCACGGCGTCAAGGGCCAGGAAAGACAGGAAAGGCGCGGGTCCCGGCGCTGGTGGGCGAGTTCGGCCGCGAGTGGCGCGGGTGCGGGCGCGCAGGAGCGACTCCGCCCGTGATCGGCGCGGCCCGGGACCACCACGGAGAACCCGCGCGCGGTGTCTGCAGGGGGGGTGCCCAGTCGAGTCGGTCCGCCCCGACAACGCGGGGGACACCACGTCGCGAGCGGGGACATCGGGGCCACGCCCTCCTGATGAGAGGGCTTGCCGTGCCCGCCCGCCGACGCCGGCGCGCACTGCGTGGACAGCGGCATGCGCGGTCACCCGCGGCGCCGCCCGGGCGGCAGGATCCCACGGATGAGACCCGCAAGGGCTTAGCGCGAAGAGCGACCTCTGGCGTTCGTGTGGCTCGCCGATTGCGATGACGCCACGGCGAGGTCGAAAGGCCTCGACCACGACAGGCAAGGGGCGGCAGGTCGGGTCCGCAGAGGTTGATCGTAATCGGGGGCCGATCGGCCGAAGCGTCCCATCCTCCGCTGCCTTGTCGGTCGGGGAAAGCGAGCGAGCCCGGCACGCCATGAGTGGCATGCCGGGCTCCGTGTGCTCGCGGTCGTGCAGGCCGCCACCGCCTGCGCCGCCCGGACCGGATGTCTCCCGCCTACCTCCAGCGCAGCGTGAACCCCGCGGACCAGTTCCGCGGCAGGCCCGGCTCGTAGTACTCGCCGTTCACGCCGTTGATGAACACCGAAGCGACGTACTGTTCGTCCGTGAGGTTCTCACCGGCGACGAACACGCGCAGCACGCGCCCCCCGAAGGCGCGCGCGTAGCCGAGCGAGCCGTTCACCAGCGTGGTCGCCGCCGCCCGCGCGGTGTTCGCGTCGTCGGCGTAGTAGGCGCCCACGTTCCTCACCGCCACGTCGGCGCTCAGGCCCACCGGCGTCGTGTAGCGCACCAGCCCCGTGAACGTGGACTTCGGCAGCCCGGCCACCTGCCTGCCGCCGAAGTCGCCGAGGTCGTTCTGGTAGACCCGGTAGGTGTTGTCCGAGATCGTCGCGGTTGCGCCCACCAGCAGCGCTTCCGACGGCCGCCAGTCGAGCCCGAGCTCCACACCCTGGCGCCGCGACCTGCCGGCGGTGAGGAAGTACGCCCCCCCGTCGAACGGCACGATGTCGTTCGTGACCTCGATCCGGTAGAGCGCGACGTCGTAGCGCAGCCGCCCGAGCGCGCCCGCTCCCGCGAGCTCGCCCTTCGCGCCCAGCTCGTAGGTGGTCGAACGCATCGCCTCGAGGAACGGGTTGAAGCTGGTGAGCGTGTCGAACGGTGGCGGCGGGTCGATCTCGTTGAACGCCGGCGCCTCGACGCCGCCGCCGAGCGAGGCGTAGGCGGTGTGTGCGCCGGTCGAGTACGCGAGCGATCCCTTGGGCGTGACTCGGGTGAAGCGCTTCGTCGCGTCGAAGCGCGGGTCCGTGAAGTCCTCGGTGATGTACCTGAGGTCGTCGAAGCGCAACGCCGCGTTCAGCGACCAGCGTTCGCGCCAGGTCAGTTCCTCCTCGATGAACGCGCCCGCGCTGTTCGCGGCCTCGCGCTTGTTGGCCTTGAGCGTGGTGCCGCGGCTGCCATCGGAGTTCAGCGTATAGAAGAGGATCGAGCCGTCCTGGAACGCCTCGTCCCCGCCCACCGCCGTGCGGCTCCGGAGCTCCGGGGTGAGGTCGGAGCGCAGCGCGTAGACCGCGCTCCCGCCGGCGTGGGTGCGGGTGAAGTCGCGGAAGCGGTTGCGTTCCGAGCGCTGCAGGACCTTGGGCTCGACGAACAGCGTGAGCCACATGTCCTGGGTGGGCTCGATCGAGCGGTCCACCGTGATGGCCACGCGCCCGACCCGGTTGCGGCGCCGGTCGTCGCGCTGCACGAACTTCGCGTTCGCCTGCTGCGGCGCGCTGTCGGCCTGCGCGCGCGTGAGCGCGCCGGGGAAGCGGTTCAGGTCGCTCGTCGCGTCCACCAGCACGCCGAGCCGCGTGATGGCGTCGAGCGGCGCGCGGAACCGCAGCTGCGCGAGCGTGCCGGTGCTCATGCTGTGCGCGCGCCAGCCATGGAAGGTCGAGTTCATCACCGAGACGATGCCACGCGACTCGCCCACGCCGAAGCCCGCGATGGTCTGCTCGCGGTGGAACCCGAACGAGCCGCCCCGCTCCTGCACCTCCAGGAACGGCGAAGCGAAGTCCAGGTTCGTGCGCAGGTTCACCACGCCCCCCGAGGCGTTGCCGTAGAGCGCCGAGGCGTTGCTGCGCGAGACCTCGACGCGATCGGCGGTGCCGAGGTCCACCAGGTCGAGCGCGGTGCGGCCGTCCGGCTCGGTGGCCGGGATGCCGTCGGTGAGGATACGGATGCCGCGCATGCTGCCGGCGTTCGAGCGCTCGCCGTTGCCGCGCGCCCCGTAGCCGCGAATGGTGATGCGCACGTCCTGCGCGCCGGAGCGGCTCTGCACGAACACGCCCGGCACCGAGCCGAGCGCGTCGCCCAGGTTGATCCCGCGCGCGTTCTGGAAGCGCGCGCGGTCCACCACGCTGATGGCGGCGGGGATCCTGAGCGCGGCCTGGGGCGTGCGCGTGCCGGTCACGACGATGCCCTGGAGCGGAACGACCAGCGTCTCGGGCGGCGCGGCGGACGCCGCCAGTACCAGACCAAGCAGGAGCTGCAAGGATTCCTCCCGGAGGTGGACGTGCCGAGTGCATGCCGGCCCCAGCCCGGAGCCGAATGGGTTCCGCTCGGGCGGGACGCCGGGCCTTCCGTGGAAGGACCGGCTCTCAGTTCCTCAGCGGGAAGAAGGGCGGCGCGCTCGAGCGGCGCGGTGTGTGCGGGGAGGTCGCGCCGGGCCGCACGGCGGACGACGCAGCGCGTCCTTCGCCGCGCGCGGCGCCTGCCTGCGGGCGCTGCGGCGCTTCGAGCGGCTGGGCCGCGCGGCCGCCGCCGGCGAGGCTCGTGCCCGCGGCACTCCACCTGTCCGGCGCCCCGCCGCACGCCCCGGGGTCCGCGCCACGCCACCACGGGCCCTCGTGCACCTGGTCGAGGTCACGAGGTGCCCCCGCGTCGCCCACGATGCGGAACGGCTCGGTCGGCTCGGTCTCGACCTCGCGGGGTCCGCGGCCGAACCGGATGCGCAGCTGCGCGCTCGCCGCGGGCAGGTTCGGCACGCGCCACAAGAAGCGGCCCTCGCGCGGCTCGAGCTCGGGCGAGATGCGCACGGCGTAGTGCCGGCCGCCGTCCACCGAGAGCAGGATCTCCATCTCCTCGGCGTCGCGCGGCAGCGCGCCCCAGCGCAGCTCGACGAGCTGGCCGGCGCGCAGCTCGGCGCCGGGGAAGGCGAGCGGCGAGCCTGCGGCCTGCGCGGCCACCGGCCGCGCGCCGAGCAGCAGCGCGAGCGCGGCGACGAGCAAGGTGAGCCTGCGAAGCGTGGTCGAGGTTCGCATGGATCCGATGGTGGCGAGCGTGGCTTGAGCGCCGCTTGAGTGCCCCCCGCGGCTGGCACGGGCGCGAAGTCTAGCAGACCATCGCGCCGCCCGCCGCTGGACGCCCCCGCGCGCTTCCCCTACCGTCCGCCCTCCATGTCCGCGAAGCGACCCTCGCTCCTGCTGCCCGCGCTCGGGCTGAACGTCCTGATCGCGAGCGGCACCTTCCTGGTCGCCAAGGCCACGTTGCGCGAGTTCCCTCCGCTGGTGCTGGCGCTCTTCCGCTTCGTGCTCGCCGCCGGAGTGCTGTGGCCCATCACGCGCTGGGCGCGCCCCCACAAGCGCATCGCGCCCGGGGACCGCGGGCGCATCGCGCTCCTGGGGCTGCTCGCGGTGCCGCTCAACCAGGGTCTGTTCCTCTACGGCATGCAGTGGGCGAGCGCCTCGCACGCGGCGCTGCTCTACGCACTGACGCCCGCGTTCGTCACCCTGTTCGGAGTGTCGCGGGGTGCGCGCCCGCGGGCGAGCCAGCTCGCGGGCATCGCGCTCGCCTTCGCCGGCGTCGCCACCCTGATGGCGCAGCGCGGGCTCCACTTCGACCGCCACTCGCTCGCCGGCGACCTCATCATCCTGGCCGCGGTGGTGGCGTGGGCGCTCTACCTGGTCGCCGGCCGCAGCGTGACCCGCCGCTACGGCCCGCTGCTGGTCACCGCCGAGTCGCTCGCCGCGGGCACGCTCATGTACCTGCCCATCGGGCTCATCGCGCTGCGCGGGTTCCATCCTCACGCGATCTCGGCCGGGGGCTGGTCGGGGCTCCTCTACCTCGCGTGGCTCACCTCGGCGGTCAACTACGTCATCTGGTTCTGGGGACTCCAGTACCTGAAGGCCAGCACCGTGGCGCTGATGACCAACCTGCAGCCGGTGGTGACCGCGGCGATGGCCTGGGTCATCCTCGACGAGCCGCTGCCCGCCGGCTTCGCACTCTCGGCCGCGCTGGTGCTGGGCGGCGTGTGGATCGCCCAGCGCGGGGCGCTGGCACGGGCGGCGGCGCAGGCGTGATGGGCCGCGAATCCGCTCGACTCCGCCGCCCGCGCCGCCTAGTCTCCTTCGCTCGCGGGCGGCCGCCGATGTCCGCCGCCGCGACTCGGAACCCATGACCACCGCCACCGCTCCCGTCAAGCCCGCCGGCAGGCTCCGCATCTGGGCCTCGTTCGTGCGCTTCGAGCACACGCTGTTCTCCCTGCCGCTCCTCCTGGCCGGCATCTTCAGCGTGCCGCGCGATGCGATGCCGCTCTCGCGCTGGCTCCTGATCGCGGTCGCCGCGGTCGGCGCGCGCACCGCGGCGATGGCGTTGAACCGGCTGATCGACCGCCGGCTCGACGGCTTGAACCCCCGCACCCGCGCGCGCGAGCTGCCGAGCGGGGCGATGAAGTTCGCCGAGGCGTGGGCGCTGCTCCTCGCCAGTGTTGCCGCCTACCTCGCCGCGTGCGCGGCGCTCGGGCCGTGGTATCTCAAGGTCGCCGCCATCCCGCTCGGGGTGTTCGTGATCTATCCCTACCTCAAGCGCTGGACAACGCTCTGCCACTTCGGCGTGGGCGCGGGGCTGGCGCTCGCGCCGCTCGCCGGCTACGCCGCGGCGCGCCCGGACCTCGCGCATCCCGGCGCGGCGCTGGGGCTCGCGGCGTTCGCGCTTCTCTGGGTCTCGGGCTTCGACATCATCTACGCCACGCTCGACGAGGAGTTCGACCGCGCGCACGGCGTGCAGTCCATGGTGGTATGGCTCGGCCGCAGGAAGGCGCTGCGGGTGTCGGCGGCGCTCCACGTGCTGGCGTGGGCCGCGCTGGTCTGGGTCGTCATGACGATCCTCCGCGGCGGCGTGCCGATGGGCCACGGCTGGCCCTTCTTCTCCACCATGGTGGTGACAGGCGGAGTGGGCGCGCTGCTCTCGCTCGAGCAGAAGTGGGCGGAGGACGTGAACCTGGCGTTCTTCAAGGTGAACGTGGTGGTCGGGTTCGGCGTGCTGGCCGCGGTCCTGACGGCCCGCGCGTGGGGCGGCTTCTGATGGCGCGCTACCTGATCGGCATGACCGGCGCCTCGGGCAGCATCTACGGGGTGGACTTCGTCCGCCGTTGCCCGGGCGAGAAGTACCTGGTGATGTCCGACTGGGCGCGCCAGGTGCTGCACTCCGAGACCGGCCTCAAGCCCTCGGACCTCGAGCCGCACGTGAAGAAGATGTTCGCCGACGCCGACCTGGCCGCGCCGTTCTCCTCGGGCAGCAATCGCTACGACGCGTTCGTGATCGTGCCGTGCAGCGTCTCGACGCTGGCGAAGATCGCGGCTGGCATCGCCGACACGCTCATCACCCGCGCCGCGGCGGTGGCCTTGAAGGAGCGGATGCGCCTGGTGCTGTGCGTGCGCGAGACCCCGCTCTCCTCGATCGCGCTCGAGAACGCGCTCAAGCTCTCGCGCGAGGGCGTCACCATCATGCCGGTGTCGCCGCCCTGGTACCGCGGGCCGAAGAACCTCGACGACCTGGTCGCGGGCTTCACCGACAAGCTGCTCGCCCTGCTCGGCGAGGGCGCCGGTCCGGGATGGCGCGAAGCGGAGCTGGAGTGACGGACCGGCGCGGGCGCCTCGCGCGCGGCGCGCTGCTCGCCGTGGCCGCGGGGCTGCT
>CAYHRW010000171.1:2437-6355 GCA_964359105.1 uncultured bacterium | reverse complement strand
GACTGCTCGACGCGCACGCCAAGTTCGACACCGGCAAGGGCGTCAAGTTCGAGACCTACGCGGTGTGGCGTATCAAGGGCGCGGTGCTCGACCAGCTGCGCGCGCTCGACTGGGTGTCGCGCTCGATGCGGCGCAAGGCGCGCACGCTCGACGGCGTCACCCAGCGGCTCGACCAGAAGCTGGGGCGCGCGGCGTCCGAGGAGGAGGTGGCGCGCGAGCTCAGGATGTCGCGCGGGGATTTCTACCGCCTGCTCGACCACGTGCGCGGCGCCGTGCTGGTCTCGCTGGACGAGAGCCGATCGACCGAGGACCAGGAGTCCTCGACGCTGGGCGACCATCTGCCTGATCCGCGCGCGGTGGACCACGAGGCGCGCCTCGCGGAGGAGCAGACCCGCCTGGTCCTGCTGCGCACGCTCAACCTGCTGCCCGAGCAGGAGCGGCTGGTGGTGGCGCTCTACTACTACGAGCACCTGACGCTCAAGGAGATCGGGCGCGCGCTCGGCATCTCCGAGTCGCGCGTCTCGCAGGTGCACACCCGGGCGATGGTCCGCCTGCGACTGCGGCTCCACCGCGCGCTGGGCGGAGAGGAGCTGGCCGCGTGAGCGAGCATCCGGGAAACACCGCGATCGCCACGCCGCCGTGGGAGGCGCTGCGCCTCCGGCTGCTCGAGCTGGCCGACGACCTCGAGCAGCGGGGGGAGGCGCAGGCGGCACGCGAGCTGCGCGGGCTGATCGGGGTCTGGTGGGAGGAGCAGCGGGCCTGGACGGCGAGCCTCGCGCGCCTGCTGGGTGTGCATCACGACATCAACAACGCGCTCGTGGGGGTGCGCGGCAACGCGCAGCTCATGCTGATGGGCCCGGCGGGCCAGCAGCCGGGGATCAAGGAACGATTGGAGGTCGTGCTCCGTGAGTCCGGTCGGATCAAGACAGCCGCGTCGCGGCTCCACGAGCTCAAGGCCGCGATCGCGGGCAGCGCCCGCGGGGGCGGACCGGGGCCCGCAGCCCGTGCGGCCTGAGACGGACGGCCTGGCGCCGCCGCAGGCGGCCGTGGTGCGCGGCACCGACCCGCACGGGGCCGGGGCCGAGCGCCGCCGCGCGTCGCGGGCGCTGTGGCAGGCCTGCGAGGCCCTGCTCTCGGCTCCCGCCGACCCGCGCGCGCTCGATCGCGCGCTCGCAGGGCTGCTCCAGGCGTTCGACTGCGACGGCGTGGCGCTGCACGCCCGCGGTCCCGACGGGGAGATCGAACCCTGGCACGCGTGCGGGGAGTGGCGAAGCGCGCCGGGCGACCTCAGGGACTGCATGACCGTGCCGCTGCTGCGCGGCGCGGAGCGGCTCGGCATCCTCGACCTGCGCGCGCGCGCCGGCCAGCGCTGGCGTCCCGCCCAGTTCGGGCTGGTCCGCGCGGCCTCCGGTGCGCTCGGCGCGGCGCTCGGCGTGCGGTTCGAGCTCGAGCGGCTGCGCCGCCGCCCCGGGCGCGACCGGGTGACAGGGCTGCCCGACGCGAAGGCCTTCCGCGAGCGCCTGGCCGAGGAGCTGGCGCGCGTGCGCGCGCACGGCCCGGCGCTGGCGGTCGTGTTGTTCGAGATCGATCACTTCGACGCGCTGCGCGCGCGGCACGGGCGCGAGATCGCGGACGCGGTGCTGGCCGAGGCGGCGCTGGTGCTCAAGCTGGCGCTGCGCGACGGCGACGTGCTGGCGCGGCTGCCGGGGGCGCGCTTCGCCGTGGCCCTGCCCGAGACCGATACCGTGCCGGCGCTGCGCTGTGCCGAGCGCGTGCGCCGCGCGGTCGAGGAGCACCGCTTCGCGCGCGTCGGCAACCTGAGCGCCACCGCCGGGCTGGCCGCCAGCCCGCGCGAGGGCCTCGAAGCCGTCGAGCTCTGGGAGAAGGTCGAGCGCGCGCTCGCGCTTGCGCGCAAGGCCGGACGCCGCCGCGTGGCGGCCGCGCCCGCCGCGCTCACCCAGTAGGCACGGAGGCCCGACCCTTCATGGACCCGCTCCGACAGGCCCCGCCTGGGATCCAGGACCAGGCCGCTCCCGCCGCCCCGGACCCTGCCGTGCCGGGTGCCGCCGGCGTGGCCGAAGCGCCGGCCCGGGTGCTGGTGGTGGACGACGAGCAGACCGTGGTGGACGTGCTCCAGGAGTTCCTCGCGTCCCTGGGCTACGACGTGTCCATGGCCTCGAGCGCCGAGGCAGCCCAGCGCCTCATCCCGGAGCTGCAGCCCGAGGTGGTGCTCACCGACCTCAACCTGCCCGGTCGGTCCGGGCTCGACGTCATGCGCTTCGCGAAGAGCGTGGACGAGGAGACCGTGGTCATCGTGGTGACCGGGCACGCCTCCACGACCTCCGCGATCGATGCGCTGCGCCAGGGCGCCTACGACTACATCACCAAACCGTTCGAGCTGGACGACGTCCAGAAGAGCGTCGAGCGGGCGCTCGCGAACCGCCGGCTGCGCGCCATCAACCGCCAGCTGGTCGAGGAGCTGCGCCAGAAGAACGAGATCCTCCAGAACCACGAGCAGGAGCTGCGCGAGAAGGTGCGGCTGGCGACCTGGCAGATGACCACCCTCTACGAGGTGGGCAAGGAGATCAGTGCGAACCTCGAGCTGGCCCCCCGGCTCCAGATCATCGCGGCCAAGGCCGCGGAGCTGGCCGGGGCGCGGGCCGCGGTCGTGTACCTGCGGAACCAGGAGACCGAGGAGTGCCGCGTCACCGCGGTCCACGGCCTCGAGCTGCCGCCCTCCGAGGAGCCGCTCACGCATTTCTTCGCCGCTGAGCGCACGCTGGGCTTCCCGGTGTTCGAGCACCGCCCGGTGCGCCGCAACGCCACGGACGGCGAGCCCTGCCTCGAGCTGCCGGCGCTGGGCGGTCTGGGCTTCCGCCAGATGCTGGCGCTGCCGCTCGCCACCGAGGGGCTCTCGATCGGCGCGCTGGTGGTGCTCGACAAGCAGGGCGGCTTCACCGAAGAGGACCAGAGCCTGCTCGCGCTGTTCGCCTCGCAGGCCACGATCGCGGTGCAGAACTCCCAGCTGTTCGAGCACACCAAGAGCCTCGACCGGCTCAAGTCGGAGTTCGTCGCGGTGGTCTCGCACGAGATCCGCACGCCGCTCACCTCGGTCAAGGGCGCCGTCGAGCTGCTGTCCGACCACCGCTACTTCGCGAACACCGACCAGCAGCACAAGCTCCTGAGCATCGCCCACGCGAACGCCGAGCGGCTGCTGGTGCTCATCAACGACATCCTGGACTTCTCGAAGCTGGAGTCGGCCTCGCTCCCCATGGTCCTCGAGCGCCAGCGCCTCGAGCCGGTGGTCCAGCAGGCCGCGCAGAACCTGCGCACGCTCATCGAGGAGCGCCGGATCCAGCTCGACGTGGACCTCGCGGACGACCTGCCCGACCTGCTGCTCGACGCCAACCGCGTCGCGCAGGTGCTCACGAACCTGCTCTCGAACGCCATCAAGTTCTCGCCGCCCGAGGGCCGCATCGAGCTGGGGGCGCGGTGCGAGCGGGCGACGGTGCGGGTGTGGGTGCGCGACTACGGCGAGGGCATCGCCGCGGAGGACGTGCCGAAGCTGTTCCGCAAGTTCTCGCAGATCGACTCCGGCTCCACGCGCAAGGTGGGCGGCACCGGTCTCGGACTGGTGATCTGCAAGGGCATCGTCGAGCAGCACGGCGGCACCATCGGCGTGGAGACTACGCCGGGCGAGGGCAGCACGTTCTTCTTCACGCTGCCCACCGGGGAGCACGCGGCCGGGCACGCGCGCTGCGCCGACGCCGACCGCGCGGCGGCTTCGGGCACGGCCGCGGGCGGCCGACCGGCCGCCTGAGCGACGGCGCTCCGGCGCGGCCCGCACGCATCCCGCGCTCGACCCGCGCTGCATCCCGCGCTCGATCCGCGCTGCATCCCGCACCTCGACCCGCGCCG
>CAYHRW010000171.1:0-2337 GCA_964359105.1 uncultured bacterium | reverse complement strand
GCATCCCGCGCTCGATCCGCGCTGCATCCCGCACCTCGACCCGCGCCGCATCCCGCGCTCGATCCGCGCTGCATCCAACGCTTGACCCGCGCGCGCCGCGCGGATACCTTGCGTGCGCTGCGCGGGTCCAAGGAGGGCCCGCGTTCCTCCGTCCACCTCCGACCCCTTCCATGCGCGCCAGGGACGACGCCCGACATCGCGACGCGACACGCCTGCCGGACCTCCGCGGGAGCCGCGCATCGCGCCCCCACCGGCCCCCGCCGGCGCGCCACGTCCTCCTCGTCACGCTGCTGCTCGGCGCGCTGCCCGGCGCCGCCCTCACCGGCCTGCTCGCCGAGCGCGTCGCGCCAGACCGGATGTCGCGCTACGTGGCGCGCACCGCCTGGCGCGGCGCCGCGCCGGACCCGGCCGAGTGGCCACGGGCCCCGCGCGCGGGGGAGAGCGCCGTGGTCGCGGCCGCGCCCGGCGGCCCCGTGCTCGAGGTGAGCTCCCATACCGCGGCGGGAGCGGAGCAGCTCGCCCGCGAGCTCCAGCGCACGCGGCTGAGCGGGATCGGCGCGATGCATGCCCGCCGCGCGGCGTTGCGCGACGCGTGGGCCCGGGCGCTGTCGCCCGCGCCGCTCCCGCCGCTCTCCGCTGCCGCCGCGTGCGCGGCCGAGCTGCGCGCGCGCGCCCTGGCCGGACGCGGGGTCGCCGGCCCCGCGGTGGACCCGGCGGGGCGAGGGGTCCGGGTGGAGGTGCCGGCGGCGGCGCTGCGCGCGGCCGATCCGGCGCGGCTCGAGGCGGCCGACGCCAACGTGGAGCGGCTGGCGCGCGCCGCGGCGCCCGACTCGCTGGCGCGCGCGCTGACCGCGGCGTCGCTCGAGGAGCGGCTGTGGCTCACCGCCCTGGCGCATGCGCTGCCGGGTGACGCGCGCGACGCGCTCGAGAGCGCCTGGAGCGCGCGCGAACACCGGCGCGCCACCGCGCTCGACGGCCTGGCCGCGGAGCTGGAGGCGGCGCTCGCGCCGCGCGAGCGCGCGCCGGTCACGCTCGCCGCGGCGGAGCACGCGTTCGAGCTCGAGCGCGAGGTCCCCGACCCGGCGGCGGTGCTCTACGCCGCCGCTCCCTGGGACGGACCCGAGCCCGCGCACCCGGCCACCGGGACGTGGGTGGCGCTGCTCGCGGCCGGCGCGCTGGCCGGGGCCCTGGTCGTGTCGCCGGTGGCGGCGCGCGTGGCGCGGCGGCTGCGCCGCTCCCGTCCGCGCCGCGAGGTTCCCGTGCCGGGACGCGTGGCCACGGCGGCGGACCGTGCCTCGACGTCGTGGCTGCACGTGGTGAGCGGACCCGGCCCGGAGGCCATCGCGCGCGCGGTGGGAGACCTGGGCGCGCTGTTCCTGGCGCGCGGCGAGCGCGTCCTCGTGGTGGACGGCGGGCGCCGGCTGCGGCTCCACCAGCTGAACGGGGGAGACGAGCGCTGGGGCCTGGTCGAATGCCTGGAGGGCGGCATGCCGCTGCTGGGCGCGCTCCAGTCGGGCGGGCATCCCGGGCTGTTCGTGCTGGCGCACGGCGCACCGGCCCGCGCCGAGCGCTGGGAGCGCCTGGGCGCCCTGCTCGCGGACGCGCGCCCGCACTTCACGCGCGTGGTGCTCGCGCTCGACGCGCTGGCGCCGCGCGCGGTGGGCGAGGCGCTGGCGGGTCGGCTGCTCGAAGGCTGGTGGAGCGAGCGCGGCCCGGCGCTCCCGCGCAGCGCGCAGGCGCTCTCGGAGCGCCTCGGCATCGCGCTCTCCTGCATGGACTTGCCCTCCGAGGTGGAGCCTCTGCTCGAAGCCTCGGCCCGGGCGGCGGCCGCGCCGCCCGCGCTGCCTGCCGGAGAGCCCGAGGCCGCGGCCTTCGAAGCCGTGCTGCGAACCGCGGGCGACGGGGAGCCCGCGCCCGCCTCGGCCGCGGCGCCGCCCGCGGGGCCACCGGTGGTGGCGAGCGACCCGCAGGTGCGCGAGCGGCTCCGCTTCCTGCTGTGGCTGCGGCGCGTGCGGGCCGAAGACCGCGGCGAGGCCGAAGCGCCCGTCCCGCAACCCTGAGCGCGCGCGAAGCCGCGATGCCACACGATGCCGCGGCACACGATGCCGCGTCCCTTGGGTTGTGCTCGGGAGAATGGTGATGGTGCGGGCCGGGGGGCGGGGTGTCGGCCGCTTCACGCCCTCAGAAGGCGTAGCGGCAGCGGTGCTCGCGGCAGTGCTTGAGGGCGCGGGTGGTGACCCGGCCCCAGTAGTAGACCCGCCAGCGCTCGGGCAGCCCCACGCGCGAGACGAACAGGCGCTCGCGTAGCAGGTCCGCGGGCTTGAGCCGGCGGGTCGC
>CAYHRW010000170.1:2156-6358 GCA_964359105.1 uncultured bacterium | reverse complement strand
AGCGGCTGCTGGGTCGAGGTCGAGGACGCGAAGGGCGCGTCGTTCATCGCGCGCAGCCTCGACGAGAGCGTGCTGCTTCCCAAGGACTGCGCCGGGCGCTGGATCGTGGTGCAGGGCAAGGTGACGACACTGCCGCAGGCGGCGAAGGAAGAGGCGAAGCCCGAAGACCACGCCTGCCCGCGCCCCGAATACGTGGTCTCGACCGAGGGCGTCGAGCTGAAATAGCCGCCAGTCAGGGTGAGGGTGGATCGGTGCGCCGCGGTCCCCCGCTCGGACGGGGGCGCCACGGCGCGCCCGCGGTTCGGAGGTTCCCCGGTGTCCCGACCACCTGCCGTTGCACGTCCCGCGAACCGCACCGTCCTCTGGCTGCTCGCCGGGGTGGTGGTGCTGGCCGCCGCCCTGCGTGTGATCGCGGCCCTGCGCTCGCCGCTGTGGTTCGACGAGATCTACGTGGTGCTGGCGGCGCGGCGGCCGCTGCCCGAGCTGCTCCGGCTCATCGCCCTCGACATCCACCCACCGCTCTTCCCCCTGCTGCGCCAGGCCTGGCAGCATCTGGGCGGCGAGGGCGTGCTGTGGCTCAAGTCGCTCTCGATCGTCCTGGCGCTGGGCGGCATTCTCGCCACCTTCGCGCTCGGGCGCCGCATGTTCGGCCCGCGCGCGGGGCTGATCGCCGCGGCGCTCCTGTCGGTGGACGTGGCCCACGTCCGCTACTCGCAGGAGGTCCAGTTCCACTCGATGCTCTGGCTGCTGCTGATCGGCGCGGTGCACGCCGGCTGGTGCTGGGTGGAGGAGCGCCGCGGGCGCGATGCCGCGCGGCTCGTGGCGCTGGCCACGCTGGCGCTCTACACCCACTACGTGGCGGGCGTGGCGCTCGCGGTGCTCCTGCTGTGGGGGATGGTGGCGCTCCGGCGCGAGCCGGCGGCGGCCGGACGCTGGCTGCTGACATTCGCGGCGATGGCGCTGCTGTTCCTGCCGCAGGCGCCGGTGTTCCTCGAGCAGTTCCGGCGCGAGGGGTCGGCCTCGTGGTTCCGCTTCCCGCATCCGCGCGACCTGCTCGACCTGTGGCGGCTCATGTCGCTCGGTCCGCTCTACCTGGTGCCGCCGCTGCTGGCGCTCTCGCTGCTGCCGCTCTTCCGGCGCGGGCAGCGCCGCGCCGCCAGCCTGCTGTGGGCGCTCACCACCCTGACCCTGCTCGCCACGCGCGTGCTGCCGGTGGTGGTGACGCGCGACCTGCTGTGCGTGCTGCCGTTCTGGCACCTGCTGGTGGCGATGGGGATCGCCGGCGTCAGGGCGAGCGGGCTGGTCACGGCGGTCTCGGTGCTGCTGGTGGGCTTCGGGCTGCGCTCGTTCGTGCGCTCCCGTGGCGGACCCGAGGGGGTGCCGCTGGCGCAGGCGACCGCGGTGCTGCGCGAGCGCACGCGGCCGGGCGACCTGGTGGCGTGCGCCGAGACCCACGCGCTGCTGTTCCTGCGCTTCTATCTGCCCGACCGCGACAGCCGGCTGCTGATGCCGGCTGGGACGCGCACCCCGTACTCCGACGGCGGGCTGGTGGTCGAGGACGCGTGGCACCTGGACCCCGGCCAGTGGGCCGCGGCACGCGCGCGGGGCACGCCGTGGTGGGGGGTGCGCGTGGACCGCGCGGTGGTGACGCGCGGGGTGGCGCGCCGCGCCGGGAGCGCGGCGGCCGCGGCGTTCGACGCGGCCGCGCCGGCACGCACCTGGGAGTTCCCACCGGTGTGGGTATGGGAGGGGGCGGGGCGCGGCGCGGCGCCCGCAGGCCGCCCGGTCGGCGACCCGTGGTCGCGCGGGCCGTGACCGTCACGCGGGTGCCACGCCCGCGCTATGATGCGCGGCAGAAGGGAGGGTCGCATGGAGCCGTCAGTCCCCGTAGAGGAGGTCGAACGCTTCGCCGAGATGGCGCTCGCCGCCATCGGGCGGGAGTACCCGTACCACGCCGTGCATCTCCTGCGCGGCGATGACGACGTGCGCCCGCCGCGCGAGCTGACCCCCGCGTTTTGCGGCGCGTTCGACTGGCACTCCGCGGTGCACGGGCACTGGTGCCTGGCGCGGCTCGTGCGCCTCTGCCCGGCCGCGCCCTTCGCCGCTCGCGCGGGCGAGGCGCTGAGGCTGAGCCTCACCGTCGAGCGCATCGCCGGCGAGGCCGCCTACATGGGCGCCGCCGGGCGCGAGGGCTTCGAGCGGCCCTACGGGCTGGCGTGGCTGCTCCAGCTCGCCGCCGAGCTGCGCGAGTGGCGGCGCGCCATCGCCTACGACTGGCTGGGCGCGTTGCGCCCGCTCGAAACACTCGCGATGCGGCGGCTGGCCGACTGGCTGCCGAAGCTGCGTTGGCCGGTTCGCAGCGGCGAGCACGGCCAGACCGCCTTCGCGCTCGGGCTCGCGCTCGACTGGGCGCGCGCCGCGCGCGAGCAGGGCTTCGCGCTGTTCGTGAAGGAGCGCGCGCGGGACCTCTATGGCGCCGATCGGAGCGCGCCGATCGCCTGGGAGCCCTCGGGCCACGATTTCCTCTCGCCTGCGCTCGGCGAGGCGGACCTTATGCGCCGCGTGCTCGCGCCGGCGGAGTTCGCCGCGTGGCTCGAGCGTTTCCTGCCCGAGCCGGCGGGGGAGGAGGCCGCGCGCTGGCTCACGCCGGTGGCGAGTACCGACCCGGCGGATGGCAAGCTCGCGCACCTCGACGGCCTGAACCTGAGTCGCGCCTGGATGCTCGAGGGCATCGTCTCCGCGCTGCCCGGGGGCCACGCGCACCGCGCGCCGCTCGCCGCCGCGGCCGAAGCCCACCGCGCGGCCGGGCTCGCGGGCGCGACCGGCGAGCACTACGCGGGCTCCCACTGGCTCGGGAGCTTCGCGGTCTACCTCGTCACCCGCCGCGGGCTCTCGTGAGGCCCGCGTGCCGCGTCCGTCGGCGCGACGGCCGCGGTGGCCGTGGGACCATTGACAGCGGCGTTCCGGCGGCGTTCGAATCGCCGCTTCGCATTCCTCTCGACGATCCGCGACGGAGGTGAAGCCATGAAGAAGAAGCTGCTGCTGACACTCCTGCTGGCGCTCGCGCTGCTGCCCGGAGCCGCGGCATCGGTGCTGGCCGAGGAAGGGACCGGGAGCGCGGGCCTCACCGACCAGGTCCGCCAGCTCCAGGAGGCGAACGAGAACCTCCAGCACCGGCTCGACCAGCTGGCCAAGGCGATCGACGACGTGGCGTGGCACCAGGCCGTGGGCGACGTCGCGGAAGTGGGCAAGTGGCGCATCTGGGGCCCGCCGCCCGCGAACGTGAAGAACCCGAAGGGGCTGGGCGCCGGCAATCCGGTCAAGTTCTACACCTACACGTTCGTACCCAGGGATCGGAAGCCCGGGCAGAAGCTCCCGATGCTCCTGTGGCCGCACGGCGGCGTGCACGCCGACATGGGCACCTACGCGGCGCACATCATCCGCGAGCTGATGAAGCAGGGCTACGTCGTGGTGGCGCCCGACTACCGCGGCTCGACCGGCTACGGCCGCGGCTTCTACGAGCTGATCGACTACGGCGGGCTCGAGGTGGACGACTGCCACGCCGCGAAGGAGTGGGCGCTCGAGAACCTGGACTGCGTGGACCCCGCCCGTGTCGGCCTCGTCGGCTGGAGCCACGGCGGCCTGATCGTGCTGATGGAGGCGTTCGCGCACCCGAAGGACTACCAGTGCGTGTTCGCCGGCGTGCCGGTCTCGGACCTGGTGCAGCGCATGGGCTACTACAACGACGAGTACCGCGGGCTCTTCAGCGCGCCCTATCACATCGGCAAGACCGCCAACCAGGACCTCGCCGAATACAAGCGCCGCTCGCCGGCGTGGAACGCGCACAAGCTCGACACCCCGCTCCTCATTCACACCAACACCAACGACGAGGACGTGAACTACATCGAGGTCGAGCACCTGATCCAGGCGCTCAAGGCGGCCGGGAAGAAGTTCGAGTACAAGGTGTACGAGAACGCCCCCGGCGGCCACAGCATGGACCGCCTCGACACCAGGCTCGCGAAGGAAGGGCGCCGGGAGATCTACGCGTTCCTCGCGAAGTACCTGAAGCCGCCGCGGCCGGGGATGTAGGGCCGCGGCGCTCAGAACCTCACGGCGACCAGGTGCATGGTCATCCCGCGGCCGCGCTCGGGCACGGGCAGCGCCGCGTGCAGGCTGGGGGTCCCGCCCTGGAACTCCAGCAG
>CAYHRW010000170.1:0-2056 GCA_964359105.1 uncultured bacterium | reverse complement strand
TCTTCCCGCCCACGCCGGACGGCGCGCCGGCGCAGGTGCGCGACGAGCGCGACGTCGCTCCCTACCTGGCCGCGTGGAAGGCCGAGGCCCTCCGCCGCAGCCGCCTGCTCCAGACCTCGGTCACGCCGAACCAGCTCGGCTACGACGTCCACTTCTACGACCTCGACCTGGAGCTGGATCCCGCGGTCAGCTTGGTGAGCGGCACGGTGGGCGTGAAGGCCTCGGTGGTGGGCGGTCCTCTGGCCACCATGGACCTCGACCTCGCCGCCAACATGACGGTGGACGCCGCCACTTCGGGCGGCTCACCGGCCGCGTGGTCGCGCAGCGCGGACGTCCTGACGCTCTACCTCGATCGCGCCTACGCGACGGGCGATATGCTGGACGTCACGGTGACCTATCACGGCACGCCGGCCGGCGGCTCGTTCGGCTTCAATACCAAGTACGGCCGGAACCTGATCTGGAGCCTGTCCGAGCCCTTCGGCGCGCGGACGTGGTGGCCGTGCAAGGACGCGCCGGAGGACAAGGCCGACTCGGTGGACGTCAGGGTCACGGTCCCGACCGGTCTCATCACCGCGTCGAACGGCACGCGCGTCGAGGCCACGGACAACGGCATCGTGGCGGTGACCCGCTGGCAGGAGCGCTACCCGATCGCGACCTACCTGGTGTCGGTGGCGAGCTATCCCTACGCGACCAGCGTGGACTACTACCGCTACGCGCCGGCCGACTCGATGCCCATCCAGTTCTACACGTTCCCCGAGGACGTGGCCGGGGCGGCGGCGGTCCACGCCAAGGTGAAGACGATGATCGGCGCCTTCGCCACCCGCTTCGGCGAGTACCCCTTCCTCGACGAGAAGTACGGCCATGCCGAGTTCCTGTTCGGCGGCGGGATGGAGCACCAGACCTGCACCAGCCTGGGCACCTACCTGGAGTACGTCGTGGCCCACGAGCTGGCCCACCAGTGGTGGGGCGACCGGATCACCTGCCGTGACTTCCACCACATCTGGCTCAACGAGGGTTTCGCCACCTACTGCGAGGCGCTGTGGGCGGAGGCCGTCTCGGGTCCCGCCGCGTATCACGAGGATTTGAGCTTCAACAAGTACTTCGGCCCGGGCACCATCTACGTGCCCGACCTGACGAATGTCGGCCGCATCTTCAGCTCCGACCTCTCGTACAACAAGGGGTCGTGGGTGCTCCACATGCTGCGCCACGTTCTCGGGGACTCGACCTTCTTCACGGCCCTCAACCAGTACTCCACGCAGTACGCCTACTCGGTGGCCACGACCGAGGACTTCCGGGACGTGTGCGAGGCGGTGTCCGGCCGGGACCTCGACGGGTTCTTCCAGCAGTGGATCTACGGCGAGTACTACCCGGCCTACCGCTACACCTACACCGTCTCTCCCGCGGGAGGCGGCTACGACGTCGCGCTGACGCTGGACCAGACGCAGTCCGGGCAGCTCTTCAACATGCCGCTGGACGTGACGGTCACGACCGCGCTGGGCGAGCAGACCTTCGTGGTCGGCGATTCCCTGGCGTCTCAGACCTTCGCGCTGCACGTGGATGCCGCGCCGACGGCGGTGGCCATAGACCCGGACGACTGGGTCCTCAAGACCGCGGTGACGCCGGTGGTCGCCCCGCCGTTCGACCGGGGTGTGCTGCTGGTCAACGGCGTGGCGTGGGACAGCTATGGCAGCGAGATCACCGGGGCGTACGCCGACCGCGCGTTCTGGGGCGACTACACCGTAGACTTCTGGGATCACTTCGATGCGCCGCCCGGCGGCTACCCTGCGTCCCTGCCCGCGCCGCTCGGACACGGTGCCGTGCCGTCGGACGTGCTCGGGCGCTACCGGAACCTGATCTGGGTCGGCAACAACTACCACGGCGACCTGGGGTCGTGGCTCGGGACGCCGATCCTGTCCTACCTGCAGGCGGGTGGGAACGCGCTGCTCCTGACGCGCCAGGGCGATCAGTTCCTGACGGATTCGCTGCGGAGCTACCTCGGCATCAACTTCGTGAGCGGGACGACGCTCTACGACTGCATCGCCACGCGCCCGGGCCT
>CAYHRW010000169.1:2841-6439 GCA_964359105.1 uncultured bacterium | reverse complement strand
CGCCAGCGCCTCGATGCTGCGCCTGGGAACCGTGAAGACTTTCCGGCGCATCGGGCCGCCGGCCACCGTGTAGAGCCCGCTCACCCGGTGCGGCAGGATGGTGCTGCCCCATACGACCACGACATGCGCCCAGTTCAGGAGGCTGCGCGCGAGCTTGGCGTCGTGGCGTTCATCGCCCGACACCACCCGCATCTCGATGTCGGCCGGCCAGAGACTGCGGAGCTCCGAGTGCACCCCCGGTCCACCGCCGACGATCAGGAGGTTGCGCGCACCGATCGCGCGCATCGCCCGCGCCGCCTCGTTCACCGCGGCCCGGTTCGGGGAGCCGCCGCAGCGCTCGCAGTCGCCCGCGTTCAGGACCGGGACGATCGGCCGGTCCTCGTCCGCGATGCGGTCGCGGCAGCGGTCGCACAGACGATACAGCCTGCGGCCGAGGAGCTCGCGCACGCGCGGGCGCTTCTCCGCGGCGATGCCGGGTTTCTTGCCGGTCGTGAGGCCTTCGGCCACCAGCAGGCCCGTGGCGCGCTGGAGGGCTTCCGGATGCCCGTAACCCAGCTCCGCCAGCAGCTCGTTCAATCCGACGGCCGCGCTCATCGGACCGCGGGTCCAGCCTCGTGGAGCGCTGCGGCGGCGGCCCGCCCGATCTCGTGCCTGCTGAACGCGCGGATCACGTCAGGTGGACCGGTCGCGCAACGCCTTCCTGCCGGCCTCCCGGATCAGACGGACCGCTTCGAAGCCGTAGATGGGCTGGACCCACCGCAGCCCCTTGCGGTAACGCCGCCCGGGTCGCAATCCCAGGCGGATTGCCAGCTGTCGGACTTCCTCGGCTTCGGCCTGGCTCTCCAGGACGATCCGGACTTCCCATCCCTTCTTGTAGGCCTGGTGTCCCTCCGCCAGCCGGTCTGGATTCGGCTCGCGGATGCAGCCATTCCTGGCGGAGCAGGATCCGAGGCGGCGCAGGGTGGCCGCGTCCGCACCCGCCTGCCGCTCACCTTCGCGCTCCATCTTCATGGCCTGCGACGCACCCCTGATGGCAGCCACTGCCCGAGAGCGTTGCACGAAACCCCCGGCATCATGCGAGCAAGCGCGGCGCCGGCGCAAGAGCGAACCCGCGGCGAGAAGCTGGGCGGGATGGCCGGCGGGAGGCCCGCTCATCAGGGATCCTGCGCCGCCGGGAACAGCTTGGGATGCGACTCGAGCACCCACCAGCGGCCGGCGCGCTTGTGCATGACGTCGAGCGCGTGGCCGCGCAGGTGCGGGCCGCCCGGCACGAAGATCTCGAGCGGCGCCTGCCACAGCGCGTGCTCGGTTCCGAGCAGCCGCACCGCGCTGATGCCGAGCGTCACGGTGGCGCCGCGGAAGGTCCCGCGGAACAGCGCGTCGAGCGCGTGCTCGATCGCGGCGCGGCCGCGCTGCATGTCGCCGCGCGCGCCCACGCGCACGCCGTCGTCGGCGAACACCGCCGCGGCGCCGCGGGCGTCGCCGCGGCTCCAGCACTTCGCGAACTCCTGGTGGACGCGGATGATCTCGGCTTCGTCGGGGCTCACCGGTGCATCCTCCCGTTCACGGCCGGCAGTGAGCGACTGGACGGGCGAGGGCGCGATGTCTCACGCGTCGCGCTCCCCGTGGCGCCGCGCCCGGGCGCGGAGGCTCGCCCGGTGCGGACCGCTCATCAGCGCTCGTTCGCGGCCGAGCTCTGGGGTTTCACCACCACGCGCAGCGCGACGGCGTGGCCGCCCTCCTCACGGTAGTACACCGTGACGCGGGCTTCCTTCTCGATGTCGCCGGTGCTCTTCATCTCGGCGTGCTTCGAGAACACCATCGTCTTCGGCTGCTTGCCGCGCTTCTCGACCGTGAGGCTGGTCTTGTCGCTGGCGGTGACGTAGCCGGTGAACTGGCGGGTGGTCTGCTTCGCCTTCGCCGTGGCGGCGGCCGCGGGCGCTTTCGCGCGTGCGGCGTACGCGGGGAGCGCCGCGCCGGCGCCGAGCATCAGGAGCGCCGCGCACAGGGGAAGGTACATCCAGCCCTGCTTCATCCTCCTCACCTCCCTTCCTCGCCTCGGGAGCAGGGCGCGCGCAGTCTCGACCCGCGCGGGCGGCGCGTCAAGGGTTTCGAGCGCGAAAACCGCGGGCGTGAACGCCGTGGGCGGTCTGCGCACGGCGTTCACGGAGGTGACGGCGAGCGGTGGAGATCGCGGTGGGACGACTTCACCGCCGCGGCTTCTTCACGCTGAGCCTCTTCATCTTCGACTCGAGCGTGGTGGGCTTGAGGCCGAGGATGATCGCCGCGCCCTTCGGCCCGCTGACGCGCCCGCCGGTGTGCTGGAGCGCGCGCTCGATGGCGCGGCGCTGCACCTCGGCAAGGGTCGTGAGGGCCGGGGGCTCGGCCAGGTCCTCGGGCAGCGGCTCGCCGCCGCGCAGCCGGGCGTTGCGGGCGGCCAGCCGGTTGCGCTCGGCCGCGAGGTCGCGGAAGGCGCGCAGGTTGCCGAGCGCGAGCGCGCCGAGCCGGACCGCGTGCTCGACCGCCGCCAGCTCGCGGCCCTCGAGCGTCGCGCGCGAGAACAGGGCGAGCACCCCGATGCAGTCCTGGCCGTAAACCAGCGGCCAGGCGCCGAAGCTCCGCACCCGGTGGATGCCGAGCCACGAGGCCTCAGCCACTCCGAGCGTGGCCAGGTCGTCGCGCGCGATCAGCGCCTGGCGCGTCTCCGGGATCCGGCCGACCAGCCGCGCCCCGATGGGGATGCGCCGGAATGGGCCGTCCACCCGCGTGGTCGAGCCGGCACTCGCGACCAGGTGGAGGCACCGCCGCCGTTCCGGGCACTCCGGCCTCATGGGACACTGCTCGCACAGGTCGCCCGGGCCCACCAGCCAGACGCGCGAGAGCACCCCGTCGCACCCGGCGGAGGCGCCCTCGGCCAGGGAACGGAGTGCGGGCTCAATGGCCTGCAACAGCGTGGCTTCCTTGCTCGGGTTCATGGCGTGACCGCGGCGACCATAGCCCACGATATTTCGCAAGTCACGAAATATCGTGAACCAGTCGAGGCCCGCGATCGCCGTGGTTCAGTTCGTCTCCCCGCGCGTCGAAAACCTGTGCCGTGAGCCCTCTCTCCCCCGGGCAGCCGCCGGCCGCCCGCATCGCCGGGGTCCTGTACGGTCTCGGTGCCATGCTGCTGGCCACCCTGGTGTGGTCGGGGCTCGCCGTGCTGGCCGAGCCGGCCGCCCTGCCGGTGGCGGCGGGCATGGGCTGGCTGGTGGGCTGGGCGTATCGCTACGGCGCCGGCCGCGTGGACCGTGCGGGCGAGGCGCTCGCCGCGTTCCTTTCGGTCGTGGCCGTGCTCTCCGGCAGCTTCCTGCTGGTGAGCTTCGCGGTCACCCAGACCTCGGCCGACGCCGGCGCCTGGTCCGAGCCGGTCCGGCGCGAATACCTGCGGCTGTTCGTCGAGGCGCCGTGGTTCGGAGCGTTCTCCCTGCTGCTGGCCCTGGCCGGGACCGGGTGGGCGCTGGGTCTGCGCCGTCCCCGGAGCTCCGCCGCGGCGCTGGCCGCGGAGCCCGAATGCCCGCTCACTCGCCCGGGCGTGCTCTGATTCCCGCGTAGCGCC
>CAYHRW010000169.1:0-2741 GCA_964359105.1 uncultured bacterium | reverse complement strand
CCGGCCGCGCCTCGACCCCGAACGCTGGGAGCCGACATGAGACGTTCCATGTGGCTGTGGATCATCGCCATCCTCGTGACCGCCTTCTCCGGCTACTGGCAGCGCGCGAGCGGGCCCACCTACGGCCTGCCGGCCAGCGCGCGGCTCGGCGCGACCACTCTCCGCTGCGAGCTCGATCGCACCCATCCCGGCCCCGGCGACCACCGCGTGGAGCTGAAGCAAGTGCCCGCGGACGTCTCGGGGACGCTGGAGTGGAAGCGCTTCCGCAGCATGGAACCCTGGACCGTGGTGCCGATGCGGCGCGAGGGCGAGTCGCTGGCGGGCGAGCTGCCGCATCAGGAGATCGGCGGCAAGCTCTGGTACCGGCTGCGGCTCGTGCGCGACAGCGAATCCGCGCTCATCCCCGCGGCGAACCCGGTGACGCTGCGCTTCCGCCAGGGCGTCCCGCCGTGGCTCCTCATCCCGCACATCCTCCTTATGCTCGCGGCCCTGTTGTTCTCGACCCGCGCCGGGCTCGAGGTGTTCGACCCGCGGGGGAACGTGAAGCCGCTCGCCTACCGGGCGCTCGCGCTGCTCTTCATCGGCGGCATGGTGCTGGGCCCGGTCGTGGTGCACGCCGCCTCCGGCTCGTGGTGGACCGGCTTCCCGGTCGGGAGCGACCTCACCGACAACAAGACCCTGATCGCGCTCGCCGGCTGGATCGGGGCCGTGCTCGCGCTGAGACAGGGCCGGGACGGCAAGGGCTGGGCGGCGTTCGCGGCGTTGCTCATGCTGCTGGTGTTCATGATCCCGCACAGCTGGCTGGGCGCGGAGCCGGGTCACGCCGAGCTCGACGCGCCGCTTCCGGCGAGTGCGGAGCGGTGAGAACGGTCGCTGAACCGAGAGAATCCGCAGCGGCGAGCGCGCCCGTCGGTTCAGGCGCCTGGAATATCGCCTCCTGCGCCGCGGCCCGCGGGAGCGCCGCGCGGACGGCCGCCGCCTCGTGCGTGAGCAGCCAGCGCTTGCGCTCGAGCCCGCCGCCGTAGCCGCCGAGCGTGCCGTCCGCGGCGATCACGCGGTGGCAGGGCACCACCAGCGAGACCGGGTTCCCTCCGTTCGCGGCGCCGACCGCGCGCACCGCCCGCGGCGCGCCGACCGCGCGCGCCAGGTCGGTGTACGACCAGGTGGCTCCCGGCGGGATGGTGCGCAGCGCTTCCCACACGCGGCGCTGGAACGGCGTGCCGCCGGTGTCCGCCGCCAGCGCGTCCAGCGCGTGCACCTCGCCGTCGAAGTAGGCGGTGAGCGCGGTGACCGCGCCCGCCGGATCGCGCGCCTCCTCGAGCGTGAGCGCGCCGAAGCGCCGTTCCAGCCAGCGCCCGAGCCTGCTGCACGAGTCCTCGAAGTCCAGAGCGCACAGCCCGGCCTCGCCGGCGTGCAGCACCACGACGCCGATCGGCGTCCTCACCTTCGCGGTCTGCAGGATCATCGCGACTCCTTCCTCAAGCGGTGGCTCGCGCCACCGCGGGTCCACAGCGCCATCACCGCATAGGCCCGCCACGGCCGCCACGCTTCCGCGCGCGTCTCGGCCGCGCGCGCGGACGGCAGCTCCCCGCCGCGCGCGAGCGCCCGCCGCACGCCGAGGTCGCCGGCCGGGAACGCGTCGGGCTCGCCGAGCGCGCGCATCGCGACGACGTGCGCGGTCCACGCGCCGATGCCAGGGAGCGCCGCGAGCTTCGCCACCGCCTCCTCCAGCGTGCTGAGCGAATCGAAGCGCAGCGTGCGGTCGCGCACCGCGGTGGCGAGCGCGCGCAGCGCCCGGGCCCGCGCGCGCGTGAGCCCGATCTTCGCGAGGTCTGCCTCCGCGAGCCGGGCGGGGCTCGGGAAGAGATGCGTGAGCCCGTCGCCCGCGGCGAGCGGCGCGCCGCAGGCCCGCACCAGGCGGCCGGCCAGCGTCACCGCGCCGCGCACCGAGACCTGCTGGCCGAGGACCGCGCGCACCGCCAGCTCGAACGGGTCCCACGCGCTCGGCACCCGCACCGCGCGGCCGGCGAGCGCGCGCCTCAGCAGCGGATCGCGCGCCAGGTGCGCGGCGATCGCCGCCGTGTCGGCGTGCAGGTCGAACAGCCGGCCCGCGCGCTCGGCCACGCCGATCAGCTCGCGCGGCGCCGAGAGCCGCAGCCGCAGCGCGAGCGCGTGCTCGCCCGGCAGCGCGCGCGCCTCCAGGCTGCCGCGCACGCCGTCCACCTCGATGGTGCGCCGGTACGCGCCGTCTTCCACCGCCTCGACGCCGGGGATGGCGCGCGCGCCGAGGAACGCGAGCATCGCGTCCCAGTCGAGCGGCGGGCGGCAGGGGAGCCTGAGCACCAGCCCTTCCGCGCCGTCCGCGTGCGGCTGGCGGCCGCGCGCGCGGCGCAGCTCGAGCGGAGTACGGCGGAACGTGTCGCGGATCGCGTGGTTGAAGCGCCGGGTGCTCCCGAACCCGGCGGCCAGCGCGATCTCGCTCATCGGCAGGTCGGTCTCGTCGAGGAGCCGGCGCGCGAAGTGGGCGCGCCGCGTGGCTGCGACCGCGAGCGGCGAGGCGCCGACGTGCGCCGCGAACAGCCGGCGCAGGTGGCGCGTGCCCACGCCGAGCCGCGCCGCGAGCGATTCGCCGCCGCCGCGGTCGAGCTGGCCGTCCGCGATCAGGCGCAGCGCGCGGCCGACCGTCGCCGAGGTGCCGAGCCAGGCGGGCGAGCCCGGCGCGGTCTCGGGGCGGCAGCGCA
>CAYHRW010000168.1:0-6485 GCA_964359105.1 uncultured bacterium | reverse complement strand
TGATTGCGGCCGCGCGGGGGCCGGGGAGGGGCGCCGAGTCGGGCGTGAACCCCCCGGCCCTGCCTGCCGATAACCCCCGCGGAACCCCGAGGCGGGCGCGGCGCATCAGGATTGACGCACCCCGGAGCCCATGCTAGGGTCCTCGCGCAGTCAGGGACAGGGGAGCGCCGCGAGGCTGGAGGCCGAGCCACGAGACGAACCAGGCCACTGGACCCGAGGAGGTTGACCGAGACGCGCAGCGTCATCCCGCCCGTCCCTCACGCTCTTGACCTGGCCCGCCCCCGGGCCGTCACGGTCAGGAGTTTTGCGTTTCCACCGCCCGCGAGGTCCACACGGTGATCGCCCGCAAGTTCCCCATCGAGCATCTCGACCCGATCACGCTGCTGGGACAGAACGATTCCAACCTGCGCCACATCGAGCGGGCGCTGCCGGTCAAGATCACGCTGCGCGAAGGCACCATCACGGTCTCGGGTGACGACGCGGCCGTGACCTCGGCTTCGCGCGCTCTCAAGGAGCTGGTGGATCTCGCCGAGCGCGGCAAGATCGTCGAGGAGGCGGACGTGGCCACGGCCCTCGGGGCGGCGAAGAAGAACGGCGATGGCTCACGGCTCGCCGACGCGTACGAAGGCGCGCCGGGTTACGCGTTCGACCGTCGCGCGGTGCGCGCGCGCACCCCGACCCAGGCCGAGTACATGAAGGCGCTCGAGGAGCACGACGTGGTGTTCGGCATCGGGCCGGCCGGCACGGGCAAGACCTACCTGGCGGTGGCCGCCGCGGTGAACGCGCTCCGCCACAAGAAGGTGGACCGCATCGTCCTGGTGCGCCCGGCGGTCGAGGCCGGCGAGAACCTGGGCTTCCTGCCCGGCGACATGCAGGAGAAGGTGGATCCGTACCTGCGCCCGATGTACGACGCGCTCGCGGACATGATGTCGTACGACAAGATGCGCCGCTACATCGAGCTCGGCGTCATCGAGATCGCGCCGCTCGCGTTCATGCGCGGCCGCACGCTCCACAACTCGTTCGTGATCCTGGACGAAGCGCAGAACACCACGGTGCGCCAGATGAAGATGTTCCTCACCCGCATGGGCGTGAACTCGCGCGCGGTGATCACCGGCGACGTCACCCAGATCGACCTCGCGAACCCGGAGAGCTCGGGGCTGGTGCGCATCCAGTACATCCTCTCCGGGGTCGCCGACATCCGGTTCATCTACTTCCACCCCGAGGACGTGGTGCGGCACCGCCTGGTGCGCGACATCATCCACGCCTTCGACCAGTACCACGCGCGCGTCAACGGCAAGAACGAGGACGGGGTGGGCGAGACCCTCGAGCCGGGTGCCGAGCCGGACGCCGACGCGGCCGCGCCGGCCGAGAGCCCGGCGCCGCAGACCGACGCCGCGGGCGATCCGGACGAGCGGGGCCCGAGCCTCTAGGCGCGCGCTCCCGCGCGGCCGCCTTCGCACATGACCGTCCAGGACACCGCGCCCCTGCCCGCGTTGCCGGACCGCGCGCGCCCGTTCCGCTGGGGCTTCTTCGCGGTCCGCGCTCTGCTCGTGCTGGTGCTGCTCGCGCTCGCCGCGCTGCTGCCGAGCGGGCATGGCGCCCCGGGCCGGTTCCGCTACCACGAGGGCGACATCGCGCGCGACCGCGTGGTGGCCCCTTACGACTTCCGCGTCGAGAAGGACGAGGCGGCGCTCCGCCGCGAGCAGTCGCAGGCCGCCGCCGCGGTGCCGCCGGTGTTCATGGTGGACACGCGCGTCTCCTCGGACATGCTGGGGCGCTTCGCGCTGTTCCAGGAGAAGGCGCTCGCGGTCGTGCTCTCGCCCACGGCCAGGCCCGCCGACCGCGCCGACCGCGTGCGCGCCCTGGGCGTGCCGCTCAGCGAGGAGAGTGCCGGCGCGCTCGCCGCGCCGGGCCGCGCGCGCCGCGCGCTGCGGGAGCTCGGCACCTGGCTCCACGACATCTACGAGGCCGGCGTCGTGGCCGAGAAGCGCGGCGACGCCCTCCAGGGCTACCGCTCGGTCAACCTGCAGGACGGCGAGAGCGAGGCGCCGCGGCCGGCCGGGCTGCTCTACGACCGGCGCGAGGCGCTGGCGCTGATCGCGCGCCGCGCCCAGGCGGCGTTCGCCGAGGATCCGCCCGGCGCGAAGCTCGTCACCGAGCTGGCCGCGCCGTTCATCCAGCCGAACGTCGTGTTCAACCAGTACGAGACCGCGTGGCGGCGCGTCCAGGCGCAGGGCGTGGTGCCCGCGACGGTGGGCTTCGTCAAGAAGGACGAGCTCATCGTGGACGCGAACCAGAAGATCACGCACGACCAGCTGCTCAGGCTGCGCTCGCTCCACGCGCTCGAGGCCGCGCGCCGTGACCAGAGCCAGTACCTCTACCCGCCGCTCGCGCGCATGCTGCTCATGCTGCTGTTCATCGCCGCTTTCGCCTCGTACCTGCGCATGGAGCTGCCCGGGGTCTACGGCGACAACGCGATGCTCGCGCTGTTCACTCTGCTCACCCTGGTGGTCCTGGGCCTCGCCGAGCTGCTGGTGGGCGTGCTCGGGCTCTCGGAGTTCACGGTGCCGCTCGCGGTCGCGCCGCTGGTGACCGCCTCGCTGCTCGAGAAGCGCCCGGCGCTGGTGTTCACGCTCATGCTCACCGTGGTGGTGAGCGCGGTGAGCGAGCTGCGCGCGTCGTTCGTGCCGGTCGCGGTGATGGGCGGCTTGACCGCGGTGTACTCGGTGTCGCGGCTGCGCCATCGCTGGCACTTCGCGGTGGCCGCGTTCGCCATCGCGATGGCGAATCTGTTCGCGATCCTCGCCTGGGACCTGGCGCGCCAGCCCACCGCCGAGCTGCTGGTGCGCGACGTCGCCTGGGGCGCGGTGAACGCCTTCCTCGCCGTGTCGCTGGCGTTCCTGCTGCTGCCGGTGGTCGAGACGCTGTTCCGGCTCACCTCGGACATCACGCTGCTCGAGCTCTCCGACCTGAACCGCAAGCTCCTCAAGCGGCTCCAGCTCGAAGCGTCCGGCACCTACCATCACAGCATGGTGGTCGGGAGCCTGACCGAGGCCGCGGCCGAGGCGATCGGGGCGAACTCGCTGCTGACCCGCGTGTCGGCCTACTACCACGACATCGGCAAGCTCGTGATGCCCCGGTACTTCGCGGAGAACGAGCCCGCCTCGTCGCGCAGCCTCCACGACAAGCTCCCGCCCAGCATGAGCGCGCTGGTCGTGAAGCGGCACATCAGCGAGGGTCTCGACCTGGCGCGGCGCGAGCGGCTGCCGCGCGCGGTGCGCATGGCCATCCCGGAGCACCACGGCACCATGGTGATGGCGTTCTTCTACCACAAGGCGCTGGAGTTGGACCCGGCGGCGCGGCGCGAGGACTTCTCGTACCCGGGACCCAGGCCGCGTTCGCGGGAGACCGCCATCCTGATGCTCGCCGACGGCGTCGAGGGCGCCTCGCGTGCGCTCGCCGAGTCCACGCCCAGCCGCATCCGTGGCCTGGTCACGCGCATCATCGAGGAGCGCGTGCAGCAGGGCCAGCTCGACGACTGCGGCCTCACGCTCCAGGAGCTGGCGAAGATCCGCGAATCCTTCATCCCCGTCCTCACCGCCATCTTCCACGTGCGCGCGCCCTACCCCGTGGACCCGACGAAGAAGAAGGCCGATGCCGATCTCCGTCGCGAGACCCAATAACCACCCGGGACTCGCCGCGCCCCTGCGCGCCCTGGTGCGCGCCGCCCTCGCCCTCGAAGAGCGCCGCCCCGGCGAGATCGCCATCGTCCTCACCGACGACGCGACGATCCGCGCGCTGAACAGGCGGTGGCGCAAGCTCGACCGGGCGACGGATGTGCTGTCGTTCGGCTACGACGTCAGGCACGATGGCCCGGTGAACGGCGATCTCGCCATCTCGCTCGACCGCATGGACGAGCAGGCGAGACGCTTCCGCGTCACGCGCGGCGAGGAGCTGGCGCGGCTCGTGGTGCACGGCGCCCTGCACCTCGCGGGACTCGACCACCAGCGCCCGGTCGACCGCCGCCACATGCGCGCGCGCGAGGCGCTGGCGCTGCGCACGGCGCGGGCCCAGGTGCGGGCGCTCGACCGCGCGCTGGCCCGCGGCTGACCGCGGCTCCAGCACGACCCCGGGTTGACCGCCGCGCGCGCATCGTAGAGTCTCCTTCTCCCATGACCCCCGCCGCTCCCGATTCGCCGCGGCACCCCGGCCCGATGGGCCGGTTGCGCGGCTACCTGCTCGCCGGCCTGCTCGCCCTCGGACCCACGGCGCTCACGCTGTGGGTGCTGTTCATCGTCGTGAACAGGGCCGACGCGCTGCTCGGTCGCTACCTCAAGTTCGAGGCGCTCGGCGGCCAGCGCATCCCCGGGCTCGGCCTCGCCGCCACGTTCGTCCTGCTGGTCATCGTGGGCTGGATGGTGACCGCGCTCGGGCGGCGCATCGGCGGGCGCTCGCTGCTCACGATGTGGGAGCACCTCCTGACCCGCATCCCGGGCGTCGGCATCCTGTATGGCTCGACCAAGTCGCTCGGGGAGGCCTTCTTCGCCTCCCGGCACGCAGCCTTCAAACAGGTGGTGCTCGTGCCGTGGCCGCATCCCGGCATCTACCGCGTGGGTTTCGTCGCCGGGCGCGCCACCGAGCACGTGCGGCGCGCGCTGGGCGGCGAGGTCGAGGTGGTGTTCATCCCGCACACTCCGAACCCGGCGTCGGGCTTCGTGCACTACGTGCCGAAGGCCCAGATCGTCTACCTCGACTGGGACATCGAGGACGGCCTCAAGGTCGTGGTCTCGGGTGGTCTGGTGCAGCCCGGCGATGCCGGCGCTCCGGCGGCCGGACCCGCGGGCGAGCACGCCGCGATCGAGACGAGCCCCTGATGGCCCTGGTCCAGAGCGAGGGCATCGTGCTCAAGACCCACGCGCTCGGCGACACCAGCCGCATCGCGGTGGTCTACACGCGCGAGCACGGACTGGTCAGGCTGGTCGCGAAGGGCTCGCGCAAGACCCCGAGCCGGTTCGGCTTCGCGCTCGAGCCGCTGTCGCGCGCCCGCTTCATCTACTACTACAAGCCCGACCGCGACCTGCACCTGCTGTCGAAGGCCGACCTGCTGGCCGCGATCGGCAGCCGGCTCGCCGACCTGGTGCGCCTGTCGCACGCCGAGGCCGCGCTCGAGTTGATCGACCGGCTGGTGTGGGGCGAGGAGCCGCACGCCGAGCTGTTCGACCTGCTCGCGCAGACGCTCGAAGCCACGGTCGCGGCGCCCGAGGTGGCGCTGCCCGCGATCACCATCGCGTTCGAGCTGCAGGTGGCGAGCCTGCTCGGCTACCGCCCGCGGCTCGATGCCTGCGCGCACTGCGGCGCGCCGGTCTCGCGCGAGCGGCTCTTCTCGCCGGCGCGCGGCGGGCTGGTGTGCGACCGCTGTGCCGCCGAGGGCGGCACGGTGAAGCTGTCGGCCGACGCGCTCGCCGGGCTCTCACTGCTGCTCTCGCGCCCGGTGTGCGAGGCCGGCGACTACGTCGAGGTCCGGCGCGCGGGGGAGATCCTGGGCGTCATCGAGGCGTTCCTGCGCCAGCACTTCCAGCGCTTCCAGGGCCTGCGCTCGCTCGAGATGCTGCGCGCGATCCAGGGTCCCGGCTCGTCGGAGGCCGCCTGATGCCGGCGCTCGATCCCCGCCGCTCGCTCCAGGAGATGATGCTGGTGCTCGAGACCTACTGGGCCGAGCGCGGCTGCGTCATCCAGCAGCCCTACCCGTCCGAGGTCGGGGCGGGCACCTTCAACCCCGCCACGTTCCTGCGCTCGCTCGGCCCCGAGCCGTGGCGCGTCGCGTACGTCGAGCCCTCGCGCCGTCCGAAGGACGGGCGCTACGGCGAGAACCCGAACCGCTTCCAGCAGTTCTACCAGTACCAGGTGCTGCTGAAGCCGGCGCCGGCCGACGTGGTCGAGCAGTACTTCGACTCGCTGCGCGCGCTCGGCATCGAGCCGCGCGAGCACGACCTGCGCCTGGTCGAGGACGACTGGGAGTCGCCCACGCTGGGCGCTTCGGGCCTCGGCTGGCAGGTGTGGATGGACGGCACCGAGATCTCCCAGTTCACCTACTTCCAGCAGTGCGGCGGGCTCGAGCTGCCGGTGGTGTCGGCCGAGCTCACCTACGGGCTCGACCGCATCGGCATGATGCTCCAGGGCACCGACCGGGTGCAGGACCTGATGTGGGCGCCCGGCGTCACCTGGGCCGACCTGTGGCTCCAGAACGAGAAGGAGTACTCGCGCTACAACTTCGAGGAGGCCGACGTGCCGGGCCTCCTGGAGATGTTCAAGCAGTGGGAGAAGGAGGCGCTCCGCCTGCTGGACCTCGGCCTCGTCAATCCCGGCTACGACTGCGTCATCAAGTGCTCGCACCTGTTCAACCTGCTCGACGCGCGCGGCGCCATCTCGGTGAGCGAGCGCGTCGGCTACATCGCGCGCGTGCGGAAGCTGGCGCGCAAGGCGGC
>CAYHRW010000167.1:5420-6517 GCA_964359105.1 uncultured bacterium | reverse complement strand
CGGTAGTAGAGGAGCAGCAGGATGCCGGTGGCGACCTGGATCCCGAACAGGAACAGGGTCATCCCGCCCCAGTAGTACCAGAAGCTGTGGCGGTGGACCGGGACGTCCTTCTTGTCGGCGACGTGCTGCAGCGCCTCGAGGCCGAGCCGGTCCCGCAGCCACTCGTGCAGCCGGTTCATGCCTTGGCCTTCTCGACGATCACGTCCTCACCCTCGACGTGGACCACGTAGCGCTCGAGCGGCGTCGGCGGCGGACCCGACACGTTGCGGCCGTCGAGGTCGTAGAAGCCGTCGTGGCAGGCGCACCAGATCATGCGGTCGCCGGACTTGTACTGCACGGTGCAGCCAAGGTGAGTGCACACCGCGGAGAGCGCGAGCCAGCGGTCGTCGGCGGTGTGGATGAGGATCCCGGGCTGCGCGCCGAACGGAAAGGTCTTGAAGCCCCCGGGCGGCACGTCGCCCTTCTTCGCGGCCACCACGCGCCGGGTGACCGCCTCGGGGATGCTGGGCGGCACCAGGTAGCGCGCGAGGGGATAGAGGACGAATCCCCCGAGGGTCGCCCCCATCAGCTTGATCGCCCAGCCCAGCAGGTCTCTTCGTTTCATGGTCGGGATCCCGGAGGGGATTCGCGCCGCGGCTCGGGCGCGAGTCCCACAGTCACGCTGGACGAGGACCGCCGGTCCGCACGCTGCACGGGATGCCCGGCGGTCGCGCCGGGCGGTGACTCGAAGCGAGGGGGCAGCGGGTCGCCCGGCAGTAACGGGTCGGGCCGACGGGCACGGCGCCGTCGGTCCGACCCGCGCAGACTACCACCACAGGCAAGCGGAACGAGTGTCCAATCGGACCAGGGGCACCCGCGACCGCTAGAACATGAAGTTGGCCTCGAGCACGACGGAAGTCGTCGTCTCGTCCAGCGCCGAGGTGGCCTTCTTCGTCTTCAGCACCTGGTAGTGCGCCACCAGCCGGCCGGCATCGAGCGCGCGCCAGGACACGCCGAACAGCGGGCCCGAAACCTCGTTGTTGTCCTTGTCGGTGTTGGGATCCCAGAAGTCCCAGCGCAGGTAGGGCTGCACGCGCGGGTGGAGCGTGTAGAGCTGC
>CAYHRW010000167.1:3706-5320 GCA_964359105.1 uncultured bacterium | reverse complement strand
CTCTTCTGCGCCACGCTCACGTGGCCGCTGATGTCCTGCTTCTGCTCCCAGCCGGCGGTCTGGTGGCCGGAGCGCAGGAAGTTCTGGCCGAAGCGGTTGAGCTTGAATCCGGCCACGTGGCAGCTTGAGCAGTCCAGGTCGTACTTGCGTGTCCACGCCGGGATCGCCGCGGCGGGGCGCGCGAGCGCCAGCAGCATGGCGGCCGCGGACAGCGCGAGGCTGCCGGTCACGATCCACCGAGAGACTCTCATGTGCTCTCCTTGCGTCATGCTCGGTCGGTCAATCCGTGGGTCGGGCGCTCCGAGCCTGCGTCCCGCGGGTTCGAATCGGGGCTGCCTGACGCCCGCAACCTGCATGCCACGCGGGGGGGCGCGCGACCCCTGGCTCGCAACTGCCCTTCCCACAGGCGGCTGACTGCGGCCGTCCGGACCGCGGGAGGGCCCGCCGCCCGCGCCGCGGGAAGCACCCGTCCGCCAGCGCTGACACGTTCCATGACAGCCGGGACATTCCCTGACCGGCGCGGCGGCTCGGCGCATCGCCGCCACCGGGGAACCCGCAAACGCTCCGCGCCGGCAGCACCGCGGTGCGCGGGAGCTCACCGCAGGTGACCGCGTCCGGGAGAACCGCGCTTCAGCGGCGCTCGAGCGCCGTGTGCACGGCGCCGCGCAGCGCGTCCTCCACCACCGGGAGCGCGGCGCAGTAGAGGGGCGCGAGGTCCGCGGGGGTCTCCCACCGCAGCGACTCCTCGTCGCCCACCACCACGAGCGGCATGCGCGGCGCGATCCGCCGCAGCAGCCGGAGCATGGCGAGGTCCGACTTGCTCTCGGGCCGGAGCTCGTACACCACCACGTCGGGGTGATGGAGCGCGACCTCTCCGAGCATGGCCTCGCTGTCGTCGCAGCTCACGACCTCGTCTTCGCCGACGAGGGCCTGCGCCTCGGCCGCGTGGCAATGACACATCATCACGCGACTCATCTTCGCCACCTTTCCATCCGTGGAAAGCGGTCCAGCATCGCTCCTGATCGAGCGGCGGCGCGGTGGACGCGAGGGTCGCGTGCACCGCACCCGGCGAAAGATGGCACTACGCGCCCGCCCAGGCAACCCGGAAAACGCGCGCGGAGGACCCCGGACCCGTCCGTGACAGGCCCGGGCACGGACCCGGCGGCGGGCGGGAGCGCAAGTCTGGACCCCCGTCGGGGCCGGACGGGTAGGAGGACGGTACCAGGATGGCCCGCCGCCGCGGCGGTCTGGTAGAGTCGCGGCGCTGTGATCGCCTGAGGAGACGCACCCCTGACAGAGGAGGAGGCGCGCGCATGGGCGCACGCTTTTCGCGGCCCCCGGCCGCCCTGCTGGGCGCCGCGCTCGCCGCCGTGGTGCTCGGTGCCGGCTGCGGGAAGACCAACAGCACCACCGGCATCTCGCCCTGCGACACCGACGGCTTCCGCCTGGTCGCCTTCGCCAGCGATCGCAACCATGCCGCCGGACAGCACGACATCTACCTCTACGACATGGACGGCAGCGGCTTCCGGCTGCTCCGGAACCTGAACAGCCCGGACGTCGCCGACTCCACCCCGGCGCTCTCGAGCGACGGCCTGTTCATCGCCTTCGTGAGCG
>CAYHRW010000167.1:0-3606 GCA_964359105.1 uncultured bacterium | reverse complement strand
GACATCTGGCTCTACGACCGCAGCCGCTGCGCGGTCAGCGCCATCCCGGGCGTGAACACCTCCGGCGACGAGACCCAGCCGGTGTTCACCGGCGACGGGCTGCGGCTGGCGTTCGTGCGCGACACCCTGGGCCGGCGCCAGATCCGGCTCATCAACGGGCAGAACATGAGTTACAGCTTCGTGCCGCTCCCGGGGCTCGACACCACCACCACCGCCAGCGACTGGTCGCCCGCCCCCGACCGCACCGGCGGGGTCATCGCCTTCGTCTCGAACCGGAACGGCGGCCCTGACATCCTGATGTACGACCGCTCGGGCGACTCGCTGGTGAGCCTCCCCGGCCTGAACTCGCCGGACGGCGACCTCGACCCCACGCTCACGCCCGACGCCCGCTGGCTGTGCTTCGCCTCGAACCGGGCGGGCGGCCAGGGCGGCTACGACCTCTACCTCTACGACCTCACCACCAGGTCGCTGGTCGCATCGCTGCCCAGCCTCAACTCCGCCGGCGATGAACGCCACCCGTCCATCAGCCCGAACGGGAACGTCATCGCCTTCCAGGCCGCGCGTGGCGGCACCGGCTGGGACGTGCTCTACTACTCGCGCAGCGGCAGCCTGCTCGCCGACCCGGCCCCGCTCGCGAGCGCCGGAAGCGACCTCCACCCCTCGCTGCGCTACCCGTGATGCGCCCGCCCGCCCGCCTCGCCGCCGCGCTCGCGACGCTCGTCCTGCTGGCCGGGTGCTCGAAGGACCACGGCGTGATCGCCCCGCGCCTCGCCGGGCCCCCGATCGTGATCGCGTTCATGAGCAACCGGCCGCCCAGCACCATCGGCGGCAACGACATCTACTTCTACGACGCGGCTTCGGGGGATTCCGCCACCATGCCGCCCGGGCTCGACACCTTTTACGACGAGGGACCGATGGGGCTCTCGGCCGACGGGCGCTGGCTGGCGTTCAACTCGACCCGGATCCTGACCGGCACGCTCGCCACCATGTTCACCTACGACGTCCTCATCGGCGAGACCCGGCTGCTCAACACCCCGGGCTCGGCCCCCTACTACGGCGCGCAGAGTCCCGCGCTCTCGGGCGACGGCCGCTACCTGGCGTTCCACTACATCACCGGCGGCAACCTGTTCGACGTGTCGGTGGCCCTGATCGACGCCCAGGCCGACACGGTGGTGCCCGTGCCCGGGCTCCACATGCCGGGCGCCGGCGAGTACGACGCGGCGCTGTCGGCGGACGGGAAGCTCATCGCCTTCACCTCCAACCGTGACGGCGGTTCCGGCGTGTTCCTCTACTCGGTCGCCGGGGACTCGATGGTGCCGCTGCCGGGGCTCGACACGCCGTACAGCGAGACCGGCGTCTCGATCAGCGCGGACGGCCGCTACCTGGCGTTCCACTCCAACCGCCCGGGCGGCCGGGGCCTGTTCGACGTCTACGTCTACGACCGGCAGACCGAGTCGCTGCTTCCCATGCCCGGAGCGAACTCGCCGCTCTCCGAGATCAACCCGGCGCTCTCGCCCGATGGGCGCTACGTCGCCTACACCTCGGAGGACGAGGGGGCCGGCGACATCCGCCTCTACGACCTGGTGGAGAGGAAGCTCGTCCCGGTCGCCGGGCTCAACCACCCGTACTTCATCGATCGCTTCCCCAGCGTCTCGAACCGGCCCTGAGACCGGTCCGGCTCCGGCGCGCCAACCCGTTCTCCACCAGAAGGTTCTCGCCGCAGGCCGTGCCTGTCTTCGCGGCGCACAGGCTCCAACTGCACACTTGAGCAGTGAGGCGCCCCACCTTATAATCCCGCCCGCGAGGCCGGGGCGGTCCCGGCCTTCTCGGTCCCCTCGAGCGCGCCACGCACCCCCCGGCGCGCAGCGAAAGGTGTGGTCATGATCCTCGCCGGGGAGCCGGTCCCCTTCATCGCGTCGCGCGATCCAGATCCTCCGTCGCCGCCGGACTGCGCGGACCGTCTCCCGCGCGGAACACGTCGCGCAAGCGGAGCACGCTCATGCTCGGGTGGCGCGGCGACTCCGCGCGCGAGCGGAGCGCGCCCGGTTCGTCCCATCGAACTTCCGTTCACATGCGTGGCGCGAGCGAGCGCTCTCGTGCGCGCGCGTCATCCCATCCGCATCGTTGCTGCACGGGATCGAGGTGGGTCCACGTCACCCGCATTCTTCGCCATCAACTTCGGTCTTGCACTGGCGAGCGCGTGCGGTGGTATAAAGCACCGCACCGCTCGCGGTGAACCGACTCCTCGCGTGCGAGCGGGAAGCACCTTCCAATCACGCACAAGACAAGATCGCTCTGCCGACTCGGGTCGGACGGGCGAACAGAGTCCAGGCGGGTCGAACCGCGCGGGCGCGTGCCGTATCATCGCAGCGCCGGTGGGGTTCGGCTTCTCGGAAGGGTTCCTTGCTCGCGAGGAGGACCAGGGAGGTCCGTGATGACCCAGACGCTCGACAAGGCCGGCTCGTCCCCCGCTGCGCCCGATCGCATCCCGCCCACCAATGCCGGCCTGCGCGTGCCGCGCCGCTGGACGCGCCAGGGAGCGAACCCGCTCGACGAAGTCGTGTGGGAGAAGCGCCGCACCGTGATCGCGAACCCCGACGGCTCCGTCGTGTTCCAGATGGACGACGTCGAGGTGCCGGTCGACTGGTCGCAGCTCGCGACCGACATCGTGGTCAGCAAGTACTTCCGCAAGGCGGGCGTGCCCGGCCAGCCCGGCCACGAGACCAGCGTGCGGCAGGTGGTCCACCGGATTGCGCACACGCTGCGCGTCGCGGGTGAGGAGCAGGGCGGCGCTTTCGCCACCCGCGAGGACGCCGATGCGTTCGAGGCCGAGCTCGCGCACATGCTCGTGCACCAGATCGGCGCCTTCAACTCGCCGGTGTGGTTCAACTGCGGGCTGTGGCACGAGTACGGCATCGGCGGCTCGGGCGGGAACTGCGCGTGGGACGCCGCGACCGACACCATCCGGGTGACCGCGGACTCCTACTCGCGCCCGCAGGTCTCGGCGTGCTTCATCCAGTCGGTGGCCGACGACCTCATGAGCATCTTCGAGCTCGCGCGCAACGAGGCGCGCGTGTTCAAGTTCGGCTCGGGCACCGGCACCAACTTCTCGAAGCTGCGCGGTCGCATGGAGAAGCTCTCGGGCGGCGGCACCTCGTCGGGCCTCATGTCCTTCCTCGAGGTGCTCGACAAGGGCGCGGGCGCCACCAAGTCGGGCGGCACCACGCGCCGCGCCGCGAAGATGGTGGTGCTCGACGCCGACCACCCCGAGATCATGGACTTCATCCGCTGGAAGATGCGCGAGGAGAAGAAGGTCGCCGCGCTGGTCGCGGCCGGCTACACCTCCGACTTCAACGGCGACGCCTACGGCACCGTCTCGGGCCAGAACTCGAACAACTCGGTGCGCCTCCCCGACCGCTTCATGCACTCGGTGGTGAGCGACGGCGCGTGGGAGACCCGGCTGCGCACCAGCGGCAAGGTGCACGAGACGCTGCGCGCGCGCGAGGTGTGGCGCGAGATCGCCGAGGCGGCGTGGCAGTGCGCCGACCCGGGGCTCCAGTTCGACGACACCATCCAGAGATGGCACACCTGCAAGGGCACGGACCG
>CAYHRW010000166.1:0-6538 GCA_964359105.1 uncultured bacterium | reverse complement strand
TTCGACTAAGCCCAGCTACATCGACGTGGTCGGCACGAACGCCGGCACGCCGGACTCGTGGGGTACCTTTACGATCGTGGTGCGCGATCTCGGCAGCAACCCGATCGCGAACAGCCAGGTGGTGCTCGACTTCATCGCCTGCACGGACATGAACCTCTGCTCGGCGGTGGTCGCGGGCCAGACCCTCGATTGTCCGACCCGGACCGTGCGCGGCTTCACCGACGCCCTGGGTTCGATCACCTTCACGGTCCTTGGCGCTGCGATGAACGTCGGTGCTGCGGCGGGCCCGGCGGGTGGCTGCGTCAACGTGCTGGCGGACGGCGTGAGCCTGATCCACGCGACGGCCACGGAGATCGATGAGAACGGCGCCATCACCACGAACGGCGTCGAGGTCACCGACCTTTCCGCGTGGCTGAAGGACCTGGGCACCGGCTTCTACCTCGGCCGTTCGGACTTCAACCACGGCGGCTCGGTGGACATCGTGGACCTGAGCGTGTGGCTGGGTCGCCTGGGCACGGGCGCTTCGTCCTCGGGCTGCTTCGGCGTGGCGTACTGCCCGTGATGTAGCAGCAAGGGTCGTACGCACCAACCTCAAGGATCTTCGGCAACGATCGAGATGGTTCGGAAGGTGGTGATGGACCGACCCCAAACAGACTCTGAGACGAGTTGCACGGGAAATGCTGTTCCCCCTTACCCCCCTAGTGAGTAGTTCTTGGAGGCAGCAATGAAGAAGACTCTCCTGCTCAGCGGACTTCTCCTCGCTCTCACAGCTTCCATGGCGCTGGCAGCTAGTCCTGGTGGTGGCATCAACTTCAACTGGGGCGACTGTTCGCTCGGAACGCAGACCTACCTGAAGACCTGGGCGTGCAACACCAACACGCTCTCCGGCGCGATCATGTATGGTTCGTTCGCCCCATCCATCGACCAGCCGGACTTCGTGGGCATCGAGGCCGTGGTGGATTTGCAGGCCAGCGCGGCCACGCTCCCGGCCTGGTGGCAGCTCGTCAACCCCACCGCCTGCCGCCCGGCGGGTCTTTCGCCCAACGCGGACTTCACTTCTGGTCCGTTCAACTGCCTTGACCCGTGGGCTGGCTTCGGGGCCGGCGGCTTCGCTGCCTACCAGACCACGACGACAGTGCCGCCGGTGCCGAATGGCCTGCTGTACGCGGCCCGTCTCAAGGTCGCTTACGCTCTGGCCGACCCGAGCGCGCTGGCGATGGCCACCGAGTACTACGGCTTCAAGGCCACACTCAATGGCACGAAGACCGTGGGCACCGGTCTGTGCGCTGGCTGCTCGACGCCGGTCAACCTCGTCCTCAACGAGATCAAGTCGGCCGGTAACCTGGGCAGCGTCGCCCGGAACACCACGCCGATCCTGAACATCTGCCTCAGTTGGCAGAGCCGGGACGAGAACATCTGCGGCGCCACGCCGACTCACAACGCGACGTGGGGCCAGGTGAAGAGCCTGTACCGGTAGTCCAGGCAGTCGTCTCAAGCTGCGGGCGGCCGTCGCCAGACGGTCGCCCGTTGGCTTGGGGCCGGACCGCGCCGTCGGCTCCTTGTCCCGTGCCGTCCGCCGGCTGGCGTTCCCGTGTCCTGGCGCCCGTTCCAGTCCGCTGACGCCCATTCCCACCCGCCGGCGCCAGTTCCTGTCCGCGGAGGGGGCGGATGGCCCGGCATCTGGCCCGGGCCACCCACCCGGCGGCCGCACCGGTCGCAGAAAAACCGTCGTCCGGTTGGTATTTGTCGTCGAATCGGGCTGGATCTGCGCTAGAATCAACGCGGCCACGGAAGCGCTCCGTACGGCCGCCCGGTATCAGGCGGACGGCCGCCGTCACCTTTCGAATGGACCCGACGGGCTTTCCCGACGGGTCCCCGCATCCTGCGACCCCCAACGACAAGGTGGTGACGCCTCGAACCCATCCCAGACCCTTCCGGCTGCTGCGTCCCGTCGGTCCCCCATTCTTCTTAGACCTCGCATCGTGGAGGCAGTCATGAAGAAGACTCTGCTCATCACCGGCGCCCTGCTCGCGCTCACCTGTTCGCTCGCGACTGCCGGTGGCATCAACTTCACCTGGGGTATGGGCTGCTGGCCCGAGACCCCATCGTCGCTCGAGCTGTTCGCCTGTGACGTGAACACCGGGAACCATCCGGCGACCGCGTCGTTCGTGGTCAGCGCGAACCAGCCCAGCTTCGTGGGCATCGAGGCGGTCGTGGACATCCAGGCCGCTTCGGCGGGGCTCCCCGACTGGTGGCAGTTCTTCAATCCCGGGTCGTGCCGTCAGACCTCGCTGACGGTGTCGTCCGACTTCACGGGGATCACGCCCGTGATCTGCGTGGATCCGTGGCTCGGCTTCGCGGCTGGCGGCATCGCGGCCTACCAGACCGTGACCACCGTGCCCGCCGTGCCGAGCGGCCTGCCGAACTCCGCCCGTCTCAAGCTGGCCGAGGCGCTGGCCGATCCGTCGCCGCTGGCGACGGGCACCGAGTACTACGGCTTCCGCATGACCATCAACAACGCGAAGACCGTGGGCTCGCCCCTGTGCGTGGGCTGCGAAGTCCCGGTGTGCCTCGCTCTCAACGAGATCAAGGCCGCGCCGCGCTTCGGCAACGCCGAGCGGATCACCGCCCCGATCGCGAACCAGCTGCTGTCGTGGAACGGCGGCTCGGACTGCGGCGCCACCGCGACGCAGAACACGACCTGGGGCCAGGTCAAGAGCCTGTACCGGTAGTTCGGCCTCGAGAGAGGTCGTGCGGGCGGCCGTCGCGAGACGGCCGCCCGTCGCTTTGTCTGGTGCGTGCACTCGGCTAGAATCCCGCGCGATGAGAACCCTGCTCGTGGCCCTCCTCCTCGCTCTCGCGGCGCCGGCCGGCGCTGCGGAGGGGCTCTGGCTCACCTGGGACGAGTGCGTGCTCGACCCCGGCGCGCCCCACAACCGGAACAGCCCCTGCCTCGGGAACCTGAACGGGCAGGACCTCTACTGCGCGTTCCAGATGCCGTTCCCGGTGGACAGCGTGCTGGGCGTGGACATCGTGGTGGACATCCAGCACGCGGCCCCGGTGCTCCCGAGCTGGTGGCAGTTCGCCCCCGAGAGCTGCCGCGCCGGCCAGTTGCGCGTGAGCTTCGACTTCAGCACCAACTCCTTCTGCACCGACTTCTGGTTCGGCAACGGCGTGGGCGGCCTGCAGGGCTACTACCAGGGCGAGCCGCGCGGCGGGGCGAGCCAGGCGCGCATCAAGGTCGCCGGCGCGGTCCTGCCCGGCTTCGGCTACCGGCAGCTCACCGCCAGCGACGTCTACTACGCGGCCAGGCTCACCATCACCAACGCCCATACCGTGGACCCCGCCGGCTGCCCGGGCTGCGCCGATCCCGCGTGCCTGGTGCTGAACTCGATCGCCATCCGCCGCCAGCCCGGCGCCGACGGGGGCGACGTGTTCCTGCAGGGGCCGGGGCCCGGCAACGGGAACTTCGCGACCTGGCAGGGCGGGAGCGGCGCCGACTGCACGGCCGTGCCCGTCCGCTCCGTGACCTGGGGCCGGGTCAAGAGCCTCTACCGGTGAGTATGGAGCGGCCGAGGCCCCGCGGTGTAGAAGGAGCCATGACTTGGACCCCGCGCCTTCCGCATGCCCTCGCTGGCGCCCGTGGCCTGCGCCCCGCGCTCGCCCTGCTGGCCCTGGCCGGGCTGCTGGCCGCCGGGGCCGTAGCCGCGCCCCCCGCGAAGCCGGCGCGCCCGGCGCACCCCGGGCCCGCCATCGCCCGGCCCGCCGCACCCGACTCCGAGCCCCAGCCCGACTCGACCGGGCAGGTGATCTACTCGGAGCCGAAGCTCTACATGGCGTGGCGCGCGCCGTGGGGCATGCCCGGCGCGACCGACACGCTCAGCATTTCGTGCGACGACACGCTGCGCGTGGACACGCTCTACCTCTCGTTCGAGACCGGGCGCGACGCACCGCGGTTCTGGGGCATGTACGCGCGGCTCTACTTCCGCCCGCCGTTCGGCGACACGCTCGGCACCTACTGGCACTGGGGCCGCGGCTGGTGGAACCAGGGCAACCTGCGCATCGAGTTCGATCCCGACGGCACGTTCCCCTGCGCGCAGCCGTGGGTGCGGCACGGCTTCGGGCAGCCGGACTTCCAGTTCACGCCCGAGGCGGGACGGCTCGACCTGATCTACGCGCTGCGCGAAGCCGACACCGCGCCGGTCGCCGCGGGCACGCGCTACTGCTTCGCCCGGGTGATGTTCCGGCAGCGCCAGTGCCACCTGCCGGGCGCGCGCCAGCCGGTGTGCATCGAGTGGACCGAGGCGCGGCTCTCGTTCGGGCACGGTGACGTGATCGCCACGTTCGGGCCGGCGCGCTTCGTCTCGACCAACTCGCCGGACGGCGGCGTATGTACGCCCTACCGGCGCGCGCGCAACCCCGGCGCGTGGAAGCCCAAAGGCCCCACGAATCCCAACCAGCCGCCGCCGGGCACGGGCAAGGACGAGTAGCGGCAGGGCACGCGCCCAGTCGCGCGAGACAAGCCGGGGCGGCGCTCCCGTGAGGAACGCCGCCCCGGAAGGTGCTGCCCGCCGTCCGTCAGTCGAGCATCGGGTCCACGAGCATGATGCGCATCACCAGCTCGGGGTGGATCTCGATGGCGTGGTCCTTCTTGTGGCGCGCGATCAGCTCCTTGAGGAGCTTCTCGGCCTTGATGTTCTGGAGCGACTCGTCCACCAGCGACTCGACCTCCTCGTACCTGAGCTGGCGCCCCGGGTCGTGGGTCAGGAGCTGGAGCACCAGGTAGTCGCCCTGCCGGTCGGGTCCCTCGACCCTGACCTGCCCCGGCCTCATCTCCTCGAACAGCAGCTTCTGGTAGGCGCCGTGCTCGTCCTCGCGCCGCTCCTGGATCGAGCCCGAGCGGAACCCCGCGAGCGAGTCGGCGAGCAGCACGGCCGCCGCGTCCTCGCCCTTGCGCAGCCGCTCCGCGAGCGAGTCGGCCGCCGCCTTCGTGGGGCGCACGATCGCCGCGTATCGCACCTTGCGCCAGGAGAAGAACTCGCGCAGCCGCGACTCGTAGTACTGGTGCCGCTCCGCGGCCGAGATCCAGACCTTCGACTGCACCGAGTCCTGGAACAGGTGCTCCACCAGGATCTCCTCGCGCTTCCGCTCGATGAGGGTGACTGCGAGCGGGTCCCGGTCGAGCCCGCGCTCCAACGCGAGCCGGGCGGTCCAGGGCTCCAGCATGAACCCGTCCAGCGCCGAGCGGAACGCGTCGAAGCCGTTCACGTTCATGCGCTGTGGGACCGGGATGGCCCGGTAGGCGTCGAGGAACCCGCCGAGCGTGAACGTCCCGTCCTTCCACCTCGCCAGCACCCGCGCGGTGTCGGCCGGCGCGAACTCGGGCATCGCGCCCGAGAGATCGAAGGCCGGCTTGCCCTCCTCGTCGGTGCGCATCGGCGCGGTCTCGCCGAACAGGCGCGAGGCCCAGCCGATGTTGGCGCTGTCGTAGGTCATGCCGGTGCGCGCGCGCAGCATCGAGCGCATCGCCTCGACGCGCTTCGCGATCGCGGCGGGCGCCAGGTCGCTCACGATGCTCGAGCGCAGCGTCTCGAGCGGCGGCGCCGGGGTCGGGCGGCGGTCGGCCACGCGCACCAGCTGGTAGCCGTCACGGTCCTCGAACACCTGCGAGTACTGGCCCGGCGCGAGGTCGTAGATGCCGAGCGCCACCTGCGGGTCGAACGCGTTGCGCACCATCCAGCCCAGCTCGCCGTCCGGGCCGCGGTCCTGCTTCGCGATCGAGTGCTTCTTCACCGCCTCGGACCACGTGATCCGGCCCGCGGCGAGGTCGGTGCGCACGCGCTCGATCAGGGCGCGGTCGCGGCTCACCAGGTGCTGGAGCCGGAGCTGGAACTGGCGCTGCGCGTAGGCGTGCTGGATCTCCTGCTCGGAGGGCCGCGCCGAGTCGGCCACCAGCCGCTGGAACGCCACGTTCGAGAGCACGCGCTGGGTGTGCTCGCGCAGCGTCGCGCGGTCCTCGAAGTCGAGCGGCCGGTTGGCGGCGAGCGCGGTGAGCGCCAGCACCTCCTTGTTCACGATGCTGTTCATGAACTCGATGCGGCCCGCGCTGTCCGGCCGGGGCCGGTACTCCGCGTACGACGAGAACCACGCCTCGCGGAACTGGCGCACCGTGAAGCGGCGGTCGTCCACGCGCCCGAGGAACGCGGAGTCGGGCAGGAACTGCCCGGTGTCGGGCACCCCGTCCACGTAGGTCACCGGCTTGCCCTTGTAGAGGAGCCCCTGCTGCTTCGGGGGCGGTTCCGGCAGCGGCTTCGAGGGCTTCCACGGCTGCGGCGCGGGCGCGGCGGCGAGCGCGGCGGACCACAGCAGCAGGAGCCCGAGTGGAGCGAGTGCGCGTGGCTTCATCGAGTCTCCGGTCGGGAACGGGTACGAGCGGGCAGGTGGGGGAGCGGGATCGGCGAAAAGTCTAGGGGCGCGCGCCGCGGCGGGTCAAGGCGAGCGGGGCGACTTGCGAAAGGCTTGACCGGATGGGGCCAGG
>CAYHRW010000165.1:0-6648 GCA_964359105.1 uncultured bacterium | reverse complement strand
CGCGCCCGCGATGAGGAATCGTCGCATGCATTTCCTCCTTGGGATGAACGGGGACGAGGAGCGCGGCGGGGCCGCGCGAGCGGCCGAGTCTAGGGTCGTGTTTTCCGGGCGGTCAAGCCCGGCGGGGTCAACGGCGGGTCAAGACTGCCTGCGCGGCGCGGCGCGTGTGGGTCGGAGCGCGGGAGCCTGATATACTGCCGCGCCGTTCGTCGCCCCGGCCGGCGTCTCAGGCGACCAGTGCCGCCACGCCCCAGTGCCTTCCGGTGGCGCCGGCATCGCGACGATGGGAGAAGTACCAGAAGGGCTCGCACGAGGTGCAGGCGCCGGTGTCCTCGATCGCGTCCCCGGGTACGCCCGCCTCGAGCAGCTGGAGCCGGGCGGCGAGGGCGAGGTCGAGGCGGAGGGATCCTTCCGCGTCGCGGACGGCCGCGGCCGGGAAGCGATCCGCCACCTCGGGGCCGACCTCGTAGCAGCAGGGGCGGATGCAGGGGCCGATCGCGACGCGCACGCGGGCGGGAGGCACGCCGGCGGCGTCGCAGACCGCGGCGAGCGCGGCGACCGGCATCCCGGAGGCGGTGCCGCGCCAGCCGGCGTGGGCGGCGGCCACCGCGCCGGGGGCGGTGTAGAGCAGCGGCATGCAGTCGGCGGTCGAGACCGCGAGCGTCACGCCGGGCGCGCGGGTCACGAGGGCGTCGCAGCCGTCGTGGTGCCCGGGAGCGCGCACCGTCACGACGGCGGTGCCGTGCACCTGGCCCGCCGTGGCGAGGCGGCCGGGGTCGAGGCCCAGCGCCCTCAGCAGGCGGCGCCGGTTCTCGGCCACCGCGGACGGATCGTCGGCCGCCGAGTGGCCGAGGTTGAGGCTGTCGAAGGGTGGCGCGCTCGTTCCGCCGCGGCGGGCGGAGAACGCGAGCACGAAGGCGGGATCGGGAGCGGCGGGCCGCCACAGGGGCACGCCCGCCCCGGCATCGAGAGTCCACATGGCGAGAGGTCGCACGCTAGTGAATGTCGCGCGGCAGCGTCAAGCCGGACCGGCGCGACGGGAGAGCACGGGATGGCACGTCTGAGGTTGAGGAGCGCGGTGGCGGCGTCGCTGATGCTGACGGCCGCATGGGGTTCGTGGGCCCAGCTGGCGCCGCGGGCGGCGACGCCGGCCACGCCGCCGGCCGCGGCGGCGAAGCCCGTCGCGGTCGCCACCGTGGGGCCGATGAGCATCCTGCGCGAGGAGTTCGACCTGCGCGTGCAGCAGGGCCTCGCCGATTACAAGGCACGCTCCGGCTCCGAGGTCCCGGCCGAGCTGCAGCCGATCGTGAAGCGGCAGCTCCTCGAGAGCCTGATCCGCCGCGACCTGCTCATCCTCGAGGCGCAGCGCCGGGGGCTCCACGCCACCGAGCAGGAGGCCGAGGAGCAGCTCAAGAAGGACCCGTTCTTCCAGGAGAACGGCCGGTTCAGCGAGGCGAAGTTCGTCGCCGTCCGTTCCGCGAACCCCGCGGTGTTCGCGAATGCCATCCAGCAGATGCGTGCGAGCCTGGGCGCGAGGAAGCTCAACGACAGGCTCGAGGCCGAGAACCGCCCGCCGGACTCCGAGCTGCGCGCCCGCGCCGCGCGCGGGCGCAGCCGCGCCGCGCTCGACTACCTGGTGCTGCGCCGCCCCGAATTCAGCGGCGTCAATCCCGAGCCGCGCGAGAGCGCGGTGCTCGACTACTACCGCGCCCATGCCGGCGAGTTCCGCCGGCCGGCGCGCCTCACGCTCTCGGCGGCGTTCGTGGACCAGCCCGCTCTTTCCGACTCCGAGGCTGCGATCCCCGCGGCGGAGCAGGCCTGGCGCGAGCGCATGAAGCAGCGCGCCGACAGCGCGCTCGCCGCGATCAAGGGCGGCACCCCCTTCGAGCGGGCCACGGCGCCGTTCGGGGGCCCGCGCCCGAACGTGGTGGTGATGCCCGACAACTTCCCCGGCTACTGGCGCGCCAGCGAGGCACAGGACCGGGCGCTGTTCGCCACCCGGCCCGGCACGGTGTTCCCCGAGGCGCTGCCGGCCAAGTCGGGCTGGCTGCTGGTGCGGGTCGAGGACGCGAAGCCCGAGCACACCGCGCCGCTCCAGGAAGTGGCCCGCGAGGTGCGCGGCAAGCTGCGCGCTGAGCGCCGCCAGCACTTCGAGGAACGCGAGCTGCGGGCGCTCTACGCGTCCCTCAGCGACAGCCTGAGGACCACGGCGTACGAGCTGCGGTGGGCCGCGCTGGACACCGCCACCGTGGCGCCCGGGGCGCCCACCGCCGCCGATCTCGACCGCTTCTATCGCGGCCACCTCGCCGACTACTCGAGCTTCAACAGCGCCGTGGGCGGTGTGGTGGCGAGGCCGTTCGAGGAGGTCAGGGACGAGGTGCGCGAGCGCTGGCTGCACGACCGCCGTCTCGAGCTCACGCGCACCCTCGCCGACCAGCTCCGGGAGACCTGGAGGCGCGACCGCCGCGACCCGGCGCTCGAGCGCCGCACCCGGGTGCGCGAGGCCGGACCGCTGCCCGCAGGCGCGCCGCTCGACACCGGCGCGGTGGCGCGCCTGGTGGCCGACTCGCTCGCCGCGCGCAAGGGCGCGCTCGGCGTCGGGGTCGCCCGCACGGGCGCGGGCTACGTCGTGTTCCACGTCACCCGCAAGGTCGAGGATTTCGTGCCCTCGTTCGAGCAGGCGCGCGCCCGGCTGGCCGAGCGCCGCAGCGCGCAGCGCGCCCGCGAGGACGAGGAGGGGGCCCGCCTGCTCTTCGAGCAGTCGCCGCAGGCGTTCGCGCGCGGCGACGTGATCCACTACTCGCGCTTCTTCATCGTCCCGCAGGCGGTCATCACCGTGCCGCTCACCCGCGCCGAGGTGGAGAAGCACCACCGCGAGCACATGGACCGGTATTCGGCGCCCGAGCTGGTGACGGCGCGCCACATCCTGATCAGCCCGAAGGACTCCAGCCCGGCCGCCGACCGCGCGGCGCACGAGCGGGCCGAGAGCCTGCTCGTGCGGGTGCGCGCGGGCGAGGAGTTCGCGGAGCTGGCCCGCAGCCACACCGAGGACGAGGCCACCCGTGACAACGGCGGCGACCTCGGCGCCTTCGGGCGCGGCACCATGCTGACGGAGTTCGAGAAGGTGGCCTTCGCCATGCGCCCGGGCGACGTCAGCGGCCTGGTCAAGACCGAGGTCGGTTACCACATCATCAAGGTCACGGACTACGCGCCCGTGGTGGCGCAGCCGCTGGTGCAGATGTACTCGAACGTCGGCTCCGACGCCGCGCTCGAGAAGGCCGACACGCTCGCGAAGCACCGCGCCGACAGCCTCTACCGCAGGCTCAAGACTCCTGCGCAGGCGCGTGAGGTGGCGCGGAAGCTCGACCTCGAGGTGTTCTCGTACACCCACGCGATCGGCCAGCGGGAGCAGCGCGCCGAGCTTCAGGAGTACTACCGGAAGCTCGAGACCCTCAAGCCCGGCCAGTTCTACCCCGGCACGATGAAGGTGCGAGGCCAGGGCTGGATCGTGACCTGGGTGGACAGCATCACGCCGCCGGGCGCCCCGACCTGGGAGCAGGCCCGCGACCAGGCGCTCGCCCGCTACCGCGCGGGCGCCGGGCAGCGCGCGCTCGACGTCAAGCGAGCGGAGCTCGACTCGATGCTCGCCGCCGGCTGGTCGCTGGACAGCCTGGGCGGGCAGTGGGGCGGACTCGAGCACCTCGCGGAGGCCGCACCGGGCCAGGGCCTGCCCGGCTTCGGGGCCAGCGAGCAGATCGACTCGCTGGCATTCGGCGCGAAGGGCGCCCCGCCGCTCGAGCCCGGTGAGACCAGCGGCTGGGTCACCGGCCCGCTGGGGGCGACCCGCGTTCGGCTGGTCGGGAGGCGGAACCCCGATCCCGGGCAGCTGGCGGCACTCATCGAGAACGAGCGCCGCGCCGAGACCGAGCGCCGCATGCTGGCCCACTTCGAGAGCCTCAAGCGCCGCTACCCGGTCCGGATCCTCGACGCGAAGATGCGCGAGGTCCTGCTGCCGGCGCCGGCTCCGCCGGGACCGTAGCCGGCTGTCATTTCGCAACCCCGCCGGGACCGCTTCGTGCGGAAGGCACGGCGGGGTCGCGTGTCGCGGTCCGGAACGTACGCCCGCTGCGCGGCGGCGACACGGACCGCCGATGGTATGGTCCCTGCAACCGCGCGGGCGGACCGGAATGCGACCTCTGCCCATGGCACCAGCCCATACCATCCCCGGCGCCCCGTCGCGCCGCATCGTGCTCATCGACTTCGACTGGCAGGACGCCGACCTGCTGCCGGAGCTGCTGGCGCGTCCCGAGATCTCGGTGCGCCTGGTGGCCGGCGAGCAGTCCCGCGACCCCGGCCTGCGGATGGCGGAGCTGTGCGACCTGCCGGTGTCCATCGACCTCGCCGACCTGACGCGCGAGATCTTCGACCTCGCCATCGTGAGCGAGCGGAGTCCGCGCCGCACCCAGGTCGAGGGCCTGCTGCTCGCGCTCGGCACGCCGTGCGTGAGCCCCGAGGCGTTCGCGCGTGGCCCGGACCTGGCGCACGCGCACACGCCCGCGGTCGAGGCCTCGCTCGCGCTCCACGCCGCCGCGCTCGAGACCACGCTCGGGGGTGACATCGACGCCATCGTCGAGCACGCGCTCCCGGACGTCGCCCCCGACGCGCCGACGGCGCCCCAGCCGGTGCTCCCCAGCGGACGAACGGGCCCGGTGGCGCCCGACCTGAGCACCTTCCCGTCGCTCGAGGACCGCGGCGGCCTCGAGCACGCGCTCACCGGCCTGGTGGCCGACACCGGGGCGCAGGGCGCCGAGCTGCGCGCCGGCCGCAGCGGCGCGGTCGAGACCGTGGCGCGCGTGGGCGCCGAGGACCCGCTGCTGCACGGCCTCATCGAGCTGGCGCTCGAGCTCAACGCGCCGCAGGTGGTGACCCGCCTCACCGGGCCGCAGGTGGGCAAGGCGTGGGGCGCCTGGCCGTTCCGCACCACCCGCAGTCGCGGCGTGCTCGGCGCCTCGGCCATCGACCCGGCTTCGGGCTGGACCACCTGGCAGGAGACGGTCGAGGAGCTGCGCACGGCGTGGGATCAGCGTGACCGCGCGCAGGTCGCGCCCGCCTTCCCGCTGGTCCCCGACGACCGCCAGGGCTGGCTGGATGCCGAGGCGTTCCGCGCCGACCTCGAGCTGGCGGTCGAGCGCAACAAGCGTGACGGTCTCTTCTTCGCCGTCCACCGCTTCGAGATCCAGGGCGGACCCCAGGCGCTCGACCTGCTCTGCGCGAAGCTCCCGGAGCAGCTGCGCGGGACCGACCGGCTGTGCCGGCCCACGCCGGACACGGTGCTCCTGCTCACCACCTGCACCCTCGCGGCCTTCGAGCCGGTCCGGCGGCGGCTGGCGACGCTGTGGGAGGCGGTGTGGCAGGAGAGCGGTGGCCAGCCTCCAGCCCCCGAGTTCTCCGAGAAGCGTGCCGGCATGTCGGTCCCCACGGACGCCGACCGCTTCCTGCTCGCGACCTCGGCCTGGCTGTCGCAGGGCTGAGGCCCGCCGCGGCCCGCGCGGCTCTCCCGCACTTGTCTTGACCGGGCTTCGAGCGGTCGTGTAATCCTCCGTGCTTCGTGACGGAGGTGACCGTGACCCGCTCGATCCGGCGGCTTGCGCCCGAGACCGCCTCGCGCATCGCCGCGGGTGAGGTGGTCGAGCGGCCGCTGTCGGCCCTCAAGGAGGTCCTGGAGAACGCGCTCGACGCCGGGGCGCGTTCCATCGAGGTGCGGGTCGAGCGCTCCCTCGACCACGCCTTCAGCGTCGCCGACGACGGCCAGGGCATCCCGGCCGCCGAGCTCGAGCTGGCGCTGGAGCGCCACTGCACCAGCAAGCTCGAGACCCTCGACGACCTCGACCGGCTCGCCTCGCTCGGCTTCCGCGGCGAGGCCCTTCCCAGCATCGCCGCGGTGAGCCGCCTCGCGCTCGCCAGCCGCCCGGCCGGCGAGCGGGCCGGCGCCACGATCAGGGCCGAAGGCGGCACGATCGTCGCGCGGGCGAGCGCGGCGCGCGCCGCGGGCACCACGGTCGAGGTGCGCGACCTGTTCTTCAACACGCCCGCGCGCCGCAAGTTCATGGGCTCGCCGGCCGGGGAGCTGCGGGCCGCGCTGCGCATGCTCGAGGCTTGCGCGCTGGCGTTCCCGCAGGTCACGCTGCGGCTGGTGGTGGACGGCAAGGAGCGCTTCCACTGGCCGGGCGCCGCGGCGGCGGACGGCATGGCCGCGCGCCGCGAGCGCGCCGCCGCGCTGTGGACGGCGCGCCACGCCGGGCAGCTGATCGAGGCCCGCGGTGAGCGTGACGGCGTGGTGGTCGAGGCGCTGCTCGGGCTGCCCGAGCACGCGCGCGCCACACGCGAGGGCCAGGTGTTCCTCGTCAACCAGCGCTGGGTGCAGAGCCCGCTGCTGGGGGCGGCGCTGCGCCAGGCCTACGGCAACCTCATCCCGCCCGGGCGCTTCCCGTCGGCGACCCTGTGGCTCACCGTGCCGCCCGCGCGGCTCGACGTGAACGTGCACCCCACCAAGCGCGAGGTGCGCTTCGCCGACGACGAGCGCGTGTTCTCGCTGGTGGCCTCCGCGTGCGCGAAGCCGCTCGCCGGCCTCCAGCCGCCGTTCACCGT
>CAYHRW010000164.1:0-6663 GCA_964359105.1 uncultured bacterium | reverse complement strand
TCCGGTCCGAACGACCGGTCATCCGGTCGCGCGTGGCCTCGCGGCCGGGGCCCTGCGAGACTGCGCGTGAGAGGAGGAGACCGACCCGTGCCCGCTCAGCATGACGACCCATTCCCCGTCCGCGGCCTGCCGCACACGCTGTTCCGCCTGCTGGTGTTCCCGCTGGGGTGGGCCGTGCCCTTCGCGCTGTTCTTCGGCACCATGTTCGGCGCCACGTGGCCAACCTATGTCCTCGCCTACAAGATGGCCGTGGTGTTCTCGTACTGCATCGGCTCCGGCATCTGGGCGGTCCAGCGGTTCTTCATCCCGCGCCGGGTGGTCCCGCTCGCCGAGCCCCACGGCAGGCGCGTCCTCGAGATCGGCCTCTACATCTGCGGCGCCGCGATCATCTCCTCCTACGTCGCGGCGCTCATCGTGCACCTCACCATCTACCCGCAGTTCCTCGGCAGCGTGCGCGCCGTCGTCATCTCCGGGATGTTCACGCTGCTCTTCACCGCGCTGTTCGGCGGCATCAACTTCGCGATCGCCTTCTACCGCGAGTCCGTGGAGCGGGCGCGCGCGGCAGAGCAGGCGCGCGCCGAGCTGGCGCAGGCCGAGCTGCGCGCGCTGCGCGCCCAGATCCAGCCGCACTTCCTGTTCAACACGCTCAACACCATCGCGGCGCTGATCGCCGAGAACCCGCGCGCCGCCGAGGAGACCGTGACCCGGCTGGCCGAGGCGTTCCGCTACACGCTCGAGGCCTCGGACCGCGAGCGCGTGCCGCTCGGGCGCGAGCTCCAGTTCGTGCGCGACCTGCTGGCCATCGCCCGCGTCCGCTTCGGCGAGCGTCTGCGCGTGGAAGAAGACATCGAGCCCGGGCTCGAGGACGTGCCCGTCCCCGGGCTGCTGCTCCAGCCGCTGGTCGAGAACGCGGTGCGCCACGGGCTGGAGGGCAGGCCGGACGGCATCACGGTGCGGCTCGAGGTCCGCCGCGCGGGTGACCGGCTGCTGCTCACGGTCGCCGACACCGGCACCGGCTTCGACGATGGCCGCCGCGCCACCGGCAACGGCTTCGGCCTCCACTCGGTGCGCGAGCGGCTGCGCGCGCTGGGCCCACCGCACGCGCTCGACATCCGTTCCACACCCGGGGAGGGCACCCGGGTCACGCTCACGCTCCCCATCGAACCCGCCACCACCACGCACGGAGGTTCCCGATGACGCTTCCCGCACGTCTCTTCCTGCCGCTGCTCCTGCTGGCGGCCTGCGCCGCACCCGCGTTCCCCGCCGACCCGGCCGCGGTGGCCGCCGCCCAGCGCGCGCTCAAGGCCGCGGTGAGCCGCAGCGACCCCGAGGCGCTGCTCAAGGCGCGCGCCCGCTTCATGGCGCTCGCGGGCGCCGAGCCCGACGTGGCCGCGCTCCACGGCTGGGTGGCGGTCGCCGACTGGCGCGTGGCCCCGCTGCTGATGGCGAAGGACCGGGCGCAGGCCGAGCGCTACGCGAAGGACGGCCTCGAGCACTGCGAGGCGGCGCTCAAGCTCGACGAGCGCTGCGCCGACTGCTGGGCGCTCAAGGCCGCGCTGCACGGCTTCCTGATCACGTTCGACCCCGCGTCCGGCATGACCCTGGGGCCGCAGACCATGGCGGAGCTGGGCCGCGCGCAGGCGATCGCCCCGAACAACCCGCGGGTGTGGCTGCTCGACGGCATCAACACGCTCCACATGCCGGTGGCCTTCGGCGGCGGTCCGGCCCGGGCGCTCGACAAGCTGCGCCGCGCGCAGGAGCTGTTCGCGGCCGGCCCCGACACCGGCGCGTTCGACTGGGGGCGCGAGGACGCGTGGATCTGGGCGGGCAGGATCGCGGCGCAGCAGCACGACTACGCCGCCGCCGACAGCTGCTACGCGAAGGCGCTCGCACTCGACCCCGACAACGTCTGGGTGAAGCAGCGGCTCGTGCCGGAGCTGAACGAGGCGCGGTCGAAGCCGGAGACGAAGCCGTGAGAAGCCTCTTCCCGTGCGCGGCGCTGGCCGCGCTGCTCGCCACCCTTCCCCCCGCGGCGGACGCCGTGCCGGTCGCAGGCGTCGTGCTCGACCGCGCCGGCAGGCCGGTCGAGCTGGCGACCGTGGCTGTGCCCGCGCTCAGGCGCGGCGCCGCCACCGACGAACAGGGCCGCTTCCAGCTCGAGCTGCCGGCCGGCCCCGCGGTGCTCGACGTGAGCCAGATCGGCTACGAGAAGGCCAGGGTGCGCATCACGGTCGCCGAGGGGATGGCGCCGGTGCGCGTCACCCTCGCCGACCAGCCGCTCGAGCTGGCCGAGGTCACGGTGGCCGCCTCCTCGTTCGGCAAGAGCGGCAAGGCCGAGGGCCCGGTGCTCCGGCGCTACGACGTGTTCACCACGCCGGGCGGCGCGGCCGACGTCTTCCAGTCGCTGCGGGCGCTGCCCGGCATCAACGCCCCGGCCGAGGGCGCGGCGGTCTACGTGCGCGGCGGCCCGCCCGACGAGACGCTGATCCGCATTGACGGCGGCGAGATCGGGCATCCGTACCACTACGAGCGCGCCTCGGGGGGGCTCTTCAGCGCGCTCGACGCCTACATGCTCAAGAGCGCGTTCTTCTCGAGCGGCGGGTTCTCGGCGAAGTACGGGGGCGCGCTCTCCGGCGTGCTGGACATCGAGACCCAGGATCCGATGAACCTCAAGACCGTCACGGTGGGCGCGAACCTGGCGGGCGGCGGGGTCTCGAGCACCTGGTCGCTGGTGCCCGACCGCCTCTCTCTGCTCGGCTCGGTGCGCCTCGGGGTGCCCGGGATCCTGTTCAAGCTCTACGGCTCGAACACCGACTACGAGAGCGCGCCGCGCAGCCACGACGCGGCGGGACGCCTGCTGTGGCGTTACTCGGGCACCGGGCGCGCCGCGCTCACCTACCTCAACTCCAGCGATGCCAGCGCGCTCACCGCGAACTACCTGAACTACGAGGGCCGCTACGCCGACCACAACCGCACCGACTTCGTCTCGCTCCAGCTGCAGGACGTGCTGGCGGGCAAGCTGGCGCTGCGCGCGCGCGTCTCTGGGCAGTGGTACGACACCGGCTGGACCTTCGGACCCATCGCCGCGGCGCAGCGCGAGCGCAACGCCACCGCGGCCTTCGACGCGGTATGGCCGCTCTCGCCGCGGCACGAGCTGTCCTTCGGCGCGCTGGCGCGCCGCCGCGACACCGACCTCACCGGCACCTTCGCCGCCGACAGCACCGATTTCGCGCCGGGCGCGCCGACCCGCAGCTTCGACACCCGCCCGCGGGTGGACGCGCCGGGGTTCTACGTCGAGGACAAGCTGCGGCTGTGGGGCCCGTTCTACGCCACCCTCGGCGGCCGCTTCGACTACGCCTCGACCCCCGGCACGTGGACCGGCGACCCACGCGCCGCGCTGGCGTGGCGCGTGGACCAGCACCAGACGGTGCGGCTCGCCACCGGGCGCTACCACCAGCTGGCCCGGGCCGACTACCTCGACCCGCTCTACGGCAACCCCCGCCTCGGGCCGCTCGCCGCCGAGCACGTCATCGCCGGCTACGAGTGGAAATCGGAGTTCGGCAACATCCGGGTCGAGGGGTATCGCAAGGACTACCGCGACCTCGTCACCAACGACGCGGCCACCTACTACGCGAACCGCGGTCACGGCTACGCGCGCGGCGTAGACGTGTTCGTGCAGGGCACGCATCGCTGGCTGTCGGGCTGGGTCTCGTACGGGTACCTCGACACCCGGCGCAAGGAATACGACAACCCGAGGGAGCTGCCCAGTCCTTACGGCGTGAAGCACACGCTCACCCTGGTGGGCCAGTACCAGGTGTCCTCGTCGTGGCAGCTGGGCGCGCGCTACGGGTTCTCGTCGGGACGCCCCTACACGCCGGTGGTGGGCCGCACCTGGGATCCCGGCCGCGGCATCTGGCGCCCGGTGCTCGGCGAGAACCACTCGGCGCTGCTCCCCGAGTACCACCGCCTCGACCTGCGGGCGACCAGGCTGTTCTCGATCCCCGCCGTGTGGGGGCTGCGCCCGAGCAGCATGTGCGCGGCCTACGTCGAGGGCATGAACGTGCTCGGCATCCGCAACGTGCTCGAGTACGTGTGGAACGCCGACTACTCGAGGCGGACCGCGCGGGACTCCTACTTCGCGCGGCGTCTGCTCGTGGCCGGCGTGGCCCTGACGTGGTAATGCTCCGGGCATGGAGCCCACCCGGCTGCACGTCCTGATCGTGGACGACGAGCCCCCGGCCCGCGCCCGCGCCCGGCGCCTGCTCGAGGCGGTGGGCGGCGCGACGGTGGTGGGCGAGGCGGGATCGGCCGGCGAGGCGCGCCGGCTGGTGGCCGAGCGCCGGCCCGACCTGCTGCTCCTCGACGTCCAGATGCCCGGGGAGGACGGCTTCGCCCTGCTCCGGAGCCTCGACCCGCGGCCGGCGGTGGTGTTCGTCACGGCGTTCGACCACTACGCGGTGCGGGCGTTCGAGGAGAACGCGGTGGACTACCTCCTGAAGCCCTTCCGCCGCGAGCGGCTCGCCGAGGCGCTGGAGCGCGCGCGTCGCGACCTCGCCAGCCCCGAGGAGCTGTCGCGCCGGCTCGCCGCGCTGCTGGGCGGGCTCTCGCGCCCGCCGGTCTCGGAGCACCTCGAGCGCTTCACCGTGCGCGTGGGCACGCGCCAGCTCATCCTCCGCGCCGACGAGGTGCTGTGGTTCGGGGCCGAGGAGAAGCTGGTGTTCGCCGCCACCGCGAGCGACCGGCACTACGTGAACTTCACGCTCGACCAGCTCGAGCGCCGGCTCGATCCGCGGCGCTTCACGCGCGTCCACCGCTCGGCGATCGCGAACCTCGACCACGCCGCCGCGCTCAAGCCCGGCTTCGCCGGCACCTGGCGGCTGCAGCTCAGGGACGCGCCCCGCACCGAGGTCCCGGTTTCGCGCGCCCGGGCGCGCACGCTGCGCGACCGCCTCGGGGCCTGAGGTGCGCTGAGGACCGGCGCGGTTCAGGAGCCGTGCGAGGCGGCGTGGCGCCGCCGGGCGAGCAGCATCAGGTACCAGCCCAGGAGCGCGAGCAACGGGGCCTCGGGTGCCTCCGCCGCGGCCGGCTCGATCACGATCGTGGCCGCGGCGCGCAGCCAGGCGAAGCGGTGCCGGAGCCGCACCAGCGGCGTCCCGTCGGCGGACTCGAACACCCACTGGAGGCGCCACCACGAGACCCGGCGCCAGCGGAACCGCCGCCCGTCCTCGAACTTCAGCACGCCGCCGGTCCAACCCGGCAGGAACGTGGCGACCGGCGCTTCCGAGCCGGCCGGGGTCACCAGGATGCGCGAGCGCCAGAAGCCGCGCGGGCGCAGCTCCCAACGGCCCTCCGAGGTCTCGCCGTCGGCGGGCGGGAACAGCCCGCGCCGCCACGCGAGCGTGGCGTAGGGCTCCGAGCTGTCGGTGGACGGGTCGGTGAGATCGAAGGCGCGAGAGAAGACCCCGCGCGCACGCCACATCAGCTCGCGGCCAGCGGTCTCGCGGAACGGGATCACGCGCCCCCCTCGCCGGCCGTCGCCAGCGGGTCTCCCGCCCGCCGCCCGAACGCGATCGCCAGCGGCCCCGGGCCATGGGCGAGGTGGTCGAGCCAGACGTACACGAACGCCACCTCTCCGAGGAGCGCGACCGTCTCCTCGGCGGTGTACATGAGCCCGTAGCTCAGGCTCGCGGACCCGTAGCGGAGCTCGACCCATCCACCCAGCGCCTCGAGGCCCATCTCGCTCGCGAGCAGGAGCGCCGCCGCGAGCAACAGCCGGAGCCGGGTCCGCGGCGGCAGCGCCCGCACGAAGCGCGCCAGCGCGACCGCGATCGCCGCCACCGCCAGCAGCCCCGGCAGCATCCAGGTCACCCCGCGCCAATCCGCGGCGCCGCCGAGCCACGCCCGCGGCAGCAGGAGACGCTCGTGGATGCTCGCCGCCTCGTCCACCGAGAGGCACACGAAGAGCGCGGCGAGCGCCCACCAGATCCGCGAGCCGGGAGCGCGTCGCGCCGCGCGGTCGCCGGCGATCAGCGCCAGCAGCGCGGCGGACAGCAGCAGCAGCGACGAGGAGAACCAGGTCGGCAGGTTGGCCTCGCGGTCCATGTCGAACTGGCGGTACAGGCCGAACAGCGAGTCGTGCCCGTACACGTACCTCCCGAGCTGCACGGCCGCGGACAGCCCGCCCAGCACCAGGCTCGCCGCCGCGAGCGAGACCACCACCGCCCTGACGGGCACGCGCATCATCCGAGCTCCTTCCTAGGCCGGACCAGCTTCTCCGTTCCTCGCCAGCTCGGCGATCCGGAGCTTCTCGGCGCGCGTCAGGAACCACACCGCCACCAGGATGAACAGCACCGAGAGCCAGTCCTGAACGGTCGGGAACCTCGAGTGGAACATGAAGTACATGGCCAGCGTCGCGGTGACCCCGGCCAGCAGCGAGGTGAGCCGGTTCACCAGGCCTGCGAACGTAGCGGTGCGGCCCTTGAACATGAAGATGAAGACCGAGAAGAACGCCAGGACGCCGTAGGGCACGCCGGAGAGGATCGCGACCGGGTCCGGGTGCTGGACCGCGCCACGGAAGTCACCGATCGCCTTGCCCGCCCACTCGCCGGCCGGGGCGAAGTTGAAGAAGAACCCGACCAGCGCGGCCATCGTCACGCTCGCCGA
>CAYHRW010000163.1:0-6677 GCA_964359105.1 uncultured bacterium | reverse complement strand
CGCGCCTTCGGCGAGGCGATCAAGAACTTCCTCTTCGACCAGTACCTGCGCGCGCACCGCAACGCCGAGGAGCTGATCAAGCGCGGCGAGTCGAAGACGCTGGAGTTCAAGGCCACGCTGCGCTGGAGCCTCAAGGAGGGCCGCCAGGACGACAAGGTCGTCACGCACGCCGTTCTCAAGACCATCGCCGCGTTCCTCAACACCGAGGGTGGCGATCTCCTGATCGGCGTCGCCGACGATGGCTCCATCGTCGGCATCGAGAGCGACCAGCTCGAGAGCGACGACAAGTTCATGCGCCACCTGGCGCAGGTCGTCCGCAACGGCCTCGGCGACCGGGCCGGAACCTGCATCGACCCGAAGACGCAGATCGTGCAGGGCAAGACCGTGTGCGTTGTGAGCTGCCAGCGCAGCCCGGAACCAGTCTTCCTTAGGTGGAAGGGGATGGAGGCGAGCTCCGAAGGCGACTTCTACGTGCGCAGTGGCCCGGGAAGCCTGCGGCTTCCTTCGGAGAGCACGAAGGAGTACATCCGGACACGCTTCCCCGGTGCCCCTGGGCCTGACGCGCCGGTGGAGGGAGCTGCATGAGCTGAGACCCTTGGACGAGACCAACTTCCATCGGGGTGAAAGGGTGGCAGATGGTCGCTCCGTGGGCCAACTGCAGCCGCGAGCGTTCTTGCCAGTTGCGGGGGAGCCATCGCCGGTGTGGGCAGGGCCAGCCTGAAGCGGCGCGGTCGCCGTCCGCAATTCGCCGCGCTACACTCCTCCGCTATGGCCCGCAGCGAGTTCGAGTTCACGGTGAAGTCGGCGAGGCGGCTCGACCTGGTCAACGTCACGCGCCAGCTCGCCGAGGCGGTGCGCGAGAGCGGGGTCGAGAGCGGCATCGCGGTGGCGTTCGTGCCGCATGCCACCTGCGCGCTCGTGCTCAACGAGGACGAGACCGGGCTCAAGCAGGACGTGCTGCGGCTGGTCTCCGAGGTGATCGAGCCGTTGCGGGAGGCGAAGCCGTTCGCGCACGACCGCATTGACGACAACGCCGCGGCGCACCTCGCGGCCATCCTGCTCCAGCCCTCGCTCACCATCCCGGTGTCGGGCGGCCGGCCGGTGCTCGGCACCTGGCAGCAGCTCTTCGTGGTCGAGCTCGACGGCCCGCGCAGCCGGACGCTGCGGGTGACCGTGCGGTAGCGCGGCTGGCTCGGCGCGGGTCCGCCGCGGGCTGCGCAGGGTGGCGGGATCGCGCCCGCCACGGAGCCGGACGCCGCACGTGGCGCGCGGCGGCACCCGGCTTGGAGCCGCGCGCCGCATCAGTGTAGGTTCCCGCGTCCCATGATCCAGGTGAGCCCGCTCGCGCGTGACCCGCACGCGCTCTACGAAGTCGCCGTGCAGGCGGTGGACCACGACCTCGACTTCTGCGAGAGAGTCTGGCGCACCGTGCGCGGCGGCAGGTTCCACCTCCTGCGCGAGGACTTCTGCGGCACCGCGCTGCTCGCCTGCGCGTGGGCGCTGCGCCGGCGCGAGAACCGCGCCGTCGGGCTCGACCTTCACGGCCCGGTGCTGGCGTGGGCGAGGAGGCAGCATCTCGCGCGCATGGGCGAAGCGGCCCGGCGCGTGACGCTGCTGCGGCGTGATGTACGCGCGGTGACGCGCCCGGCGGCGGACGTGGCGGTGGCGCTCAACTTCTCCCACTGGGCCTTCAGGGAGCGTGACGCGCTGCGCCGCTACTTCCGCGCGGTACGCCGCTCGCTCACCCGGCGCGGGCTCTTCGTCGTCAACGCCTTCGGCGGAAGCGAGGCGTTCCAGGAGCTGGTGGAGAAGCGACGCGTCGCGCCCTCGCAGGGGCCGGACGGGCTCCGCATCCCGGGCTTCACCTACGTCTGGGAGCACGCGCGCTTCAGTCCCCTCGACCACCGCCTGCTCGCTCACATCCACTTCCACTTCGCGGACGGCACGAAGCTGCGCCGGGCGTTCACCTACGACTGGCGCGCGTGGACGCTGCCGGAGATCCAGGAAGTGATGCGCGAGGCGGGCTTCTCGGACGCCCAGGTCTATGTCGAGGGCTGGGACGAGAAGCGCGACCGGCCCGACGAGATCTACCGCCGCCGGCGCCACTTCAGGAACCAGGAGGGCTGGCTCGCGTTCGTGGTCGGCGTGGTGTGACACCATCCGACGTCGCGCTCGCGCTCGCGCGCCTGCGCACCCTGCGCTTGTGCCCGCGCGCCCGCGCATGCGCGTCAGGCCCGTGCTCGCGTGCTGGCACGCGCTCACGGCACGCGCGCGATCACCTCGACCTCGGCGAGCGCGGCGCGCGCGGCCGCGCGCGGGATGCGCACCTCGAGCGCGTTCGCGGTGACCAGCCCCACGCCGACGTGGGTGCCCTCGACGTGCGGGGTGCCCGGCACGGCGCGCCGGGCCGCCTCGGCGCCGCCGGAGTACAGCACGACCTCGCACTTCCGGACGCGCGCCGCCGCGCGCGCACCCGTGCCGGGGCGCGGTCCGTAGAGCACCACCTCGCGCACCTCGAGGGGTCGCGGGAACTCGAGACGCAGCCACTGCTCGCCGCCGCCGCCCGCTACCCACGCGACCTCGGTCACGGGGCCGCGCGTGCGCCGGTCCACCGCGGCGCGCGCTCCCGCGCCACGCGGCGCCACGCTCGAGGCGGTGACGCGCGCGGAGGGCGCGGCATTGAACCAGCGCGCGGCGTCGAGGTCGCGCGGCACGGGCAGCGCCGAATGGCCGGTGTGGCAGCCCACGCAGGTGCGCTCGCCGGCGTCCGAGGGATTGAGGCCCGCGACGTGCCCAGGGCCGTGCGCCGACATCAGCACGAGGCCCGCGCGGTCCACCACCTGCTCGAACATCGGCAGCCCGGCCGGCAGCGCGCTCGCGAGGATCTCACCCCGCGGGCTCACCGCGATCTCGCGCAGCAGGACCGCGGTGTCGCCGCCCGCGGCGCCCGGGCGGGCGAGCACGGCGAAGAAGCGCATGCGCAGGCTGTCGGCGGGCGGCGGCGCGTCGGGGAGCGGCGCGTCCACCGCGCCCTGCGCGAACAGGTTCAGGCAGTGGAACGTGAAGCCCGTGCCCGCTGCGGCGGTGGTGTCCGCGGGCGGCAGATCGGGCAGGCGCAGGCCCGCGAGCCGCGCTTCGAGCGCCGAGTCGGAGAGCGCGGGATGCGGCGCGCGCGGAACCAGCGGCGCCGCGTCCAGCTCGAGCGTGCCGGGCAGGTCGAGCACCTCGGTGATCCCCGAGCCGTCGGCGTTTGCCACCCACAGCCCGAAGTCGCCGCGCGCACCGGGGTCGTACGAGAAGAGGATGCGCCCGTCGGGGAGCGCGGCCGGCGCGCACGCCTGCGGCGCGGCCAGCTCGCGCGTGTCGTGATGGGGATCCGACGGTGCGCCGGCGAACACCGGGCCGGCGATGCGCGTGGCCGGGCCCACGGCCGGCGGCAGGTTCCCGCGTCCGGCGTCGTCGCCCGCGCCGAACACCTCGACGCCGGTGCCGCCGGTGCCGGGGACGAGCGCGAGGTTCCCCGCGTAGACCGCGGCGAGCCCGCCGCCCGGGAGCGGTGCGGGCGCGGTCGCCATCTCGCCGGCGCGCGTGCGCGGGTCGCCGGCCGCGAGGCGGAGATCGTCCCCGCCCGGCGTCACCGAGACGACCTGCCACAGGTTCACGCTGTCGCCGAGCCCGCGCGCGGCGTCGGTGGTGATGCCGGAAGGCTCGCGGTCGGAGGCGCGGAAGCGGTTGGACCACCAGCGAGCGAACACCAGCCGCCCGGTCACCGGGTCGAGCGCGGGCTTCTCGGCGCCGTTCCGCTCGCCGGTGAGCCGCTGCAGAGTCCCGCCCGTGTCGCGGCACGTGAACAGATTCGTCACGGGCAGGACGCAGTACTCGGAGAGCTGCGGGCAGCGCGTGCTCGCGAACACCAGGCGGTGCCCGCTGATCCAGCACGGGTCGAGGTCGTCGTAGCGCGCGAGCTTCGCCGCCGCCTCGCCGAAGCCCGCGAGGTCGAGACGGCGGTCGCTGCGCGTGAGCGGCGCCAGCCCGCTGCCGTCGGCGTTGACGAGCCAGATCCGCCAGGCGCTGTCGGGGTGGACGGTGCCCGCGAAGGCGATGCGCCGGCCGTCGAACGCGACCGTCGGGTGGCTCACGTCGAACAGCGCGCCGTCGGGGAGCAGCAGGTGCACCGCGCCGCTCGAGTCGCGCAGCATCAGCCGGCCGCCGGTCACCGTCGCGCGCAGGCGCGGCCCGAGTCCTGGCACTGCGCCGGGATCGCCCGGCACCGGCCGGCGCGACACGAACACGATGGGCGGGAGCGTGGCGCGTGGCGCGGGCGCAGGCGCGGCCCCGGCGGCGAGCGTGATTGCGAGGAGCAGCGCGGGGAAGGTCGGTAGGCGCACGGCCGGATGCTACACTGCCGGCCCCGCGCGAGACAGCCGCGGGCCGTGACCCCCGGAGATCCCGCCGTGACCGAGATGCTGCTGGTTCTCAGCACCTTCGCCAGCGAGGAGGACGCCGCGCGCGTGGTGCGCATGCTGGTGGAGGAGCGCCTCGTCGCCTGCGGCAATCTGCTGCCCGGCGCGCGCTCGATCTACCGATGGAAGGACGGCGTGGCCGACGAGCGCGAGGTGGTGGCGCTGATGAAGACGCGCAAGCAGGACTGGACGGCGCTGCTCTCGCGCCTCGGCGAGCTGCATCCCTACGAGGTGCCCGAGTGCATCGCGGTGCGTCTCGCCGCGGGCGCGCCGAAGTACCTGGCGTGGCTGGCGGAGGCGCTGGGGCCGGAGGCGGAGTGAGCGCGGTCCCGCACCTGCTGCTGGCGATCGAGACCTCGTGCGACGACACCTCGGTCGCGGTGCTCGAGGACGGCCGCACGCTGCGCGCGCACCTGATCGCCGCGCAGGACGTGCACCGGCTCTACGGGGGCGTGGTGCCGGAGCTGGCCTCGCGCGCGCACCTCGAGCTGCTGCCGCCGCTGGTCTCGCGGGCGCTCGCCGAGGCGGAGGTGCGGCCCGAGCAGCTCGACGCGCTCGCCGCCACGCGCGCGCCCGGGCTGGTCGGGTCGCTGGTGGTGGGCGTGGCGTTCGCGAAGGCGTACGCGACGGCGCTCGGCGTCCCGCTGGTGGGCGTGAACCACATCGAGGCGCATCTCCACGCCGCCACGCTCGAGCACGGCGAGAGCCCGCTGCCCGCGGTGGCGCTGGTGGTCTCGGGGGGGCACACCGAGCTGGTGGAGGTGCGGGGCTTCGGACGCTACCGCTGGCTCGGCAGCACGCGCGACGACGCGGCGGGCGAGGCCTACGACAAGGTGGCGAAGCTGCTCGGCCTGGGCTTCCCCGGCGGCCCCGTCCTCGACCGGCTCGCCGCGGGCGGGAACCCGGCGGCCTTCGCGTTCCCGCGCCCGATGCTCGACCGGCCCGGCTGCGACTTCTCGTTCTCCGGGCTCAAGACCGCGGTGGTGCTGGCGGTCGCACCGCACGGCGCGCCGCCCCATCCCGAGCCGCTGCTCGCCGACCTGGCCGCTTCGTTCCAGGCCGCGGTGGTGGACACGCTGGTGTCGAAGGCGCTGCGCGCGGTGGACGCGCTCCAGGCGCGCGCGCTCAACCTGGGCGGCGGCGTCGCGTGCAACCGCGAGCTGCGCGCCCGGCTCGCGGTGGAGTGCGGGAAGCGCGGCGTGGCGCTGCGCATCCCCTCGCCGCGGCTGTGCGCCGACAACGCCGCGATGATCGCGCTGGTGGGCGCGTGGATGCTGGCGCGGGGCGATGAGCCCGACCCCGACCTCGACGTGGTGGCCTCGCTCGAGGAGTCGGGGCTGCCGATGGACCTCGGGTAGCCCGGAACGCCGGCCTGCCGCGTCGCCAGGACGCGGGTCGGACCCGGAATGGAACCCCCGTCCCCGCGCGGCGCGGCCCCGTCGTGCAGCCGGACCCCCGCGGGGGGCCCTCCCGGTCATTCCGCACGCGCGGTTGCCGATTGCATCCGCACTCCAGTTTTCGTTTTCCCTGCCGATACCACTGGCGACGCAACCCGTTGACGCAAGGGATCCTCGCCGCCCGGACCGGCGGCGGATCGGGGCCCTTCCCGTGTCGCTGCGTGGCATATGCCTTGCGTGACGTGGGGTCGGACGCATCGTCGAACGTGGACCAGCACAACGCCAGGGAGTCGCCCGCACGTGTCCAAGACCCGCATCCTGATCGCCGAAGACGAGACCAACCTGCGTGACGTGCTGCGCATCCAGCTCGAGTTCGCGGGATTCGAGGTGGTGGAGGCCTGCGACGGACAGGAGGCGCTCGACAAGGTCGAACAGGTCCAGCCCGAGCTCATCCTGCTGGACGTGATGATGCCGCGGATGGACGGCTACGAGGTGTGCCGGCGCCTGCGCGCGTCCTACACCACGCGCCACATCCCCATCATCATGCTCACCGCCAAGACCGAGCTGGACGACAAGATCCACGGCCTTCAGGGCGGCGCGAACGACTACGTCACCAAGCCGTGGGAGCACCGCGAGCTGATGCTGCGCGTGCGCAACGCGCTGGAGTGGAGCCGCCAGCAGCGCGCCGCCAGCCCGCTCACCGGTCTGCCCGGCAACATCTCGATCAACGAGGAGATCCGGCGGCGGCTCGAGTTCAACCAGCCGTTCGCGATGCTCCAGATCGACATCGACTTCTTCAAGTCCTACAACGACCACT
>CAYHRW010000162.1:0-6690 GCA_964359105.1 uncultured bacterium | reverse complement strand
TCGCCCGCTGCAGGGCCGGTGGTCCGTGCGGCGCGGGCTCGGCTCGCGGACCGCCTCGTCACGGCGACCGTGATCCTCGCGTGCGGCGTCGTTCTGCTGCGGACCATCCTGCTCCACAGCTTCGACGGAGCGTGGGCGCCCGTCGCGCGGGCGCTCGACTACACCGTGGACCCCCCGTGGCGCCACCGGGTGCTGCTGGTGTGGGTGGCGAACGGGTTTCGCGCCCTGCATCCCGCGCTCACCCCGTTCCAGGCCTACTTCGCGTCGCAGGTGGTGGCGGTCTTCCTCGCGCTCGGCCTCATCACGCGCTGGGCGGGACGCTTCGTGCCGCGACGCGAGGTGTGGGCCGCCCCGGCCCTCCTCACCCTGATCCTGGTCCAGACCATCACCTACCGGACCTTCTACGATTTCGCCATCGTCGCCTGCTACGCGTTCGCGCTCGAGCTGCTGTTCCAGAGGCGGCTGGCGGCGTACCTCGCAGTCCTCGCGGCGGGGACCCTGAACCACGAGATCGCGCTGTTCCTGATCCCGCTCTTCGTCGCTCTCTACTTCGACCGCGCCCCGTCGCGCGCGTGGCTGATCGGATGGACGGCGCTCCAGCTCGCGGTCTATGGAACAGTGCGGCTCGGGCTCCTCCTCGCCCTGCCGGTGGGCAGCTTCTGGCAGGGTGGCAAGCTCGCCTACAACCTCGGGCTGGTCGCGGGGCTGAAGCCCGCGCTGCTCTTCGGCGTCGGCTCGCTCGTGTTCTGGCTCGCGCTCGCCATGCTGGCCTGGCCGCGGGTCACGCCCCTGCTGCGGCGCTGTGTCTGGCTGCTGCCGCTTATCGCGGCCGAGGTCGCGGTGGTCGGACAGCTCAACGAGCCGCGCCAGTTCTGCGCCTTCTTCCCCGTGCTCGTTGCCATGCTGATCCAGGGCCTTTCCGCCGCGCCGGTCGCGGTCGAGATCCGCAGGCCGGCCCCGCCCGCGCTGGAGCTGGCGTAACGGCTCGGACCGTGAGCGCGCTGCGACCGCCTTTCGCGCCGGAGGCGGGCGGGCTGCCAGGCAGCGCTGGCACTTCTCCCGCCGCCCGCGCACGACGCGCCCTCGCACGCGCGGCCGCGGCAGTGAGCATGTCGCGCATCGAGCGTCGTTTCCGGCGCAGATCGAGTCCGGCGCCCGCGGTGGCACTTCGCTTGCCTATCGGCCGAAGGCTCCAGCTCGCCCGCGCCCCACGCGCACCGCCGGTACGGTCGTCATGGAGGTCCCGTGCCCTCGCCCCGAAGCGTCACCGTCCACGCGCTCGCCACGCTCCTCGCGCTCGCGTTCTCCGGCACGCACGCCGCGCACGCCCAGTCGCTCCCGGCGTCCCTTCCCGGGCTTCCCGACTCGAGCCGCGTTCAGCTCGCGGCCGCCGCGCGCGACACGGCGCTCCTGCTGTGGCAGCGGCGGCTGATGCTCGAGCTGGCACACGGCGCGCCCATGCCCGACGCCCGGGCCGCGCCGGCCGCAGAGCCCGCGCGCACGCCTGCGTCCCTTGCGGTGACGGCCGCCGACGGGCTGTGGTCACAGATGGACCCGTCCCTGCCCGGTCTCTTCCAGGCGCCGGCCGCGGCCTACGACACCCTGCGCCGGCGCATCCTGGTGTTCGGCGGCTACGAGTCCAGCGGCACCACGAACGAGACCTGGGCGCTCACCCTCGCTCCCGAGCCCTCGTGGCAGTTGCTGCGCCCGGTCGGTGCGCTCCCGCCGTCGCGCCAGCTGCACGCGGCGGTCTACGATGTCGCGCACGACCGGCTGGTCATCTTCGGGGGTCTGAAGTACACGCCCTACGTCGGCCTGCAGGTGCTCGGCGATGCATGGGCACTCGCTCTGCGTGACACGCTGCGCTGGGAGGCAATCGCCGTCGCGGGGCCGCAGCCCGGCGCGCGCTACGCGCATGCCGCGCTCTACGACCCGGTGCGCGACCGCATGATGGTGACGGGTGGGACGAACGCGGCGAACGTGCAACTCGGCGACGTGTGGGCGTTGGCGCTCGACGGCACGCCGGCATGGTCCCAGATCATGCCCGGGACGATCGCGCCGGTCCCGCGGGCCCGCCACGCCGCCGCCTACCACCCCGGTCTGGACCTGATGCTGGTCTCGGGCGGTGACGACGGCTACAACTACCCGACCTTCCTCGGCGACTTCATGGCTTTCCACGTCCACGGATTGCCGCGGTGGGAGGCGATGCCCATCGCCGGTGACTCGCCGCGCGGGATTCGCGGGCACACGCTGGTCTTCGAGTCTGGCCAGTCGCGCCTCATCCTCTTCGGTGGATTCGGACCGACGCCCGGCAGCACGGTGATCAACCAGGTCTGGGAAGTGAGCTTCCCTTCGGGGCTCCCGCGCGGCACGCTGATGGCGCCGCTGGGCACGCCGCCGCCGCCGCGCGAGGGGCACGCCGCGGTCTACGATTCGCTCCGCAACCGCATGATCGTCTTCGGCGGCACGAACTGGGTGACCGCGTTCAACGACGTCTGGGCGCTCGAGCTCGCGGGGCCCGGGGCCTGGGTCCAACTCCAACCCGCCGGTACTCCGCCACCCGGCCTCGCCTTCCACTCGGCGGTCTACGATCCGGACAGCCAGGGCGTGATCATCCACGGAGGGTGGGACGGCGCGCAGATCCGCTCCGAGGTCTGGCAGCTCACGCTCAGCGATCCGCCGGCCTGGTCGCAGATCGTCGCGGGCGGACCGCAGCCGGTCGCGCGCGACGGCCACGTCGCGGTGCTCGATCGCGCCGGGCGGCGCATGATCGTGGAAGGCGGCAATGACGGGGCCGTGGTGCTCAACGACGTCTGGACGCTCTCGCTGGACGGACCGCCGGTCTGGGCCTCTTCCCCGCTGGCGGGGGCGAGCCTGCCGGCACCGCGCGCCTTCCACGCCGCCATCTTCGACCGGGATCGCAGGCTCATCCTGTTTGGGGGCCAGAAGTGGGACGGTGCGCTCCTCGGTGACGGCTGGCGCATCACGGTCACCGACAGCGCGCGGCACACGCGCGTGTGGCCGTCGCCGGTCGAGCCCGGCCCGCGTTCGCTTCACTCGACCATCTACGATCCCGTGGGCGACCGCCTCGTGCTCTTCGGCGGTGCCTGGGGCGGCGGGGGCACCGGGGGCTACCAGATGCTGAACGACGTGTGGGCGCTCTCGCTCGCGGGCACGTCCGTCTGGACGCCGCTCCTGCCTGCGGGCCGGGCGCCGGCAGCCCGCGACGGGCACGTCGCGGTCTACGACCCGGCGGGGCATCGCATGGTGATCTTCGGTGGCAACACCGGGCCCGTGCTCCTCGCCGACACGTGGGCGCTCTCGCTCGGCGACGCCCCCGCGTGGGACTCGCTCGCCGCGCTCGGTCCCCTCCCGGACGCGCGCTTCACTCACGCCGGCGTCTTCGACCCCGTGAGAGGCCGGCTCGTCGTGCTGGACGGTGCCGAAGGTTGGTGGACGCTGTTCGGCGACGCATGGTCCCTGCCACTCGCGGGGGCGCCGCAGTGGGCGCTGGAGCACGCGGGTGGGGCGGGGTCCCTGCCGCGCCCCAACCTTCCCAGTGGGTTCTACGATCCGCCGCGGCGGCGGCTCGTGGTGTTCAGCGACGTCGGCGGCCTGTGGGAGCTGCCCCTGCGCGGCCCGCATCAATGGAAGCCCATCGAGGTCGCGGGGGAGAGCCCGCTGCTGCGCTGGGGGCACAGCGCGATCTACGATCCGGTGCGCGACCGCATGGTGGTCTTTGGCGGGAGCTTCGCCACCACGACCACGACCATGAACGACACCTGGGCGCTCAAGCTCAGCGACCCGCCCGCGTGGCAGGAGCTGCACCCCTCGGGGAGCCCTCCGAGCGACCGCTGCGGCCACACCGCCATCTACGACCCGGTGCGCGACCGGATGCTGATCTACGGCGGCATCTACGAAGCCGGGAACGTCTACGCCCAGCCGGGCGTCTACGCGCTGTCGTTCCGCGACAGCCTGGTGTGGAGCCTGCTCGAGACCACCGGGGGTCCACCCTCGGACCGGAGTTTCCACTCGACGGTCTACGACTCGGTGCGCGACCGGCTCGTCGTATTCGGCGGCGCCGAGATCGAGCCGTGGGACGACACCTGGGCGCTCTTGCTCGCTGGCACGCCGGCCTGGACGCTGCTTCCGGCCGGCGCGCCGCCCCGCGCACGGTCGGGCCACTCGGCGATCTACGACCCGGTGCGCGACCGAATGGTGATCTTCGGTGGCCGAGCGTCGCGTTTCTGGGGCGGCGGCGCGTACTTGAACGACGTGTGGGCGCTGCCTTTCGACGGCCCGGGCACCTGGGAGCAGCTGGCCATGGATGGCGATCCACCCGTCCCGCGCGCGTATCACGTCGCACTCCTCGACGAGTCCGCCGACCGCATGGTGATCTTCGGCGGCGACACCGACCGGCTGCCCTTCAACGATTTCTGGCAGGTCACGTGGGACGGCGCGCCGCCGGTCTCGGTGCCCCAGCGCGCGCCGCCCGCACTCCAGTTCGCCATCGAGCGCGTGTGGCCGAACCCGGCGAGTCGCGACCCGTCGGTCGCTTTCACGCTGCCTGCGCCCGGGCGCGCGACGCTCGAGGTGCTCGACATCGCGGGTCGCCGCGTCGCCACGGTCGAGGTGGGCGGTCAGGCGCCGGGGCGCCGCTCGGTGCGCCTTCCGGGCGTGGCGCGGCTCCCCGCAGGTCTCTATCTGGTCCGCCTCACCCAGAACGGGCGGTGCGCCGCCACGCGCATGGTCGTGGTGCGCTAGAACCTCAGCCGCACCCCGGCGCATCTCAAGGGCTCACCCGCGTGCCGGCCGTTGACCCGCGCTCGGCGCGCGGCGTAGCTTCCCACGGCTTTTCCCACCACCCCCCACGGCCCGCTCCCGGAGGAGTTCTGGACCCCGACACCATGACCGCCACCGGCGTCGCTGCCGCGCACCAGGCGGGACGCCTCGCCTGGCCCGCCGAGCGCCTGCGCGCGAAGGCGCTCGAGATCCGGCGCGACATCATCACGCTGCTGGCGAAGGCGCAGTCGGGCCATTCGGGCGGCCCGCTCTCGTGCGCCGACTTCGGCACCGCGCTGTTCTTCCACGAGCTTTCCGTGGACCCGCGCGACCCAGCCTGGCCCGGGCGCGACTTCTGGCACTTCTCGATCGGGCACGTGACTCCGGTGATCTACTCGCTGATGGCCGAGCGCGGCTACTTCCCGCTCCGCGACCTGATGAAGTTCCGCGCCTTCGACGGCCACCTGCAGGGCCACCCGTCGCGCCAGGACACGCCCGGCATCGAGGTCTCGGCCGGTTCGCTCGGGCAGGGGCTTTCGGTGTGCTGCGGCGTGGCGATGGCGGCGCGCATGGAAGGCCACCCACGCCGGGTCTATTGCGTGATGGGCGACGGCGAGCAGCAGGAGGGCCAGATCTGGGAGGCCGCGATGTTCGCCGGGCACCGCAAGCTCGACAACCTGTGCGGCATCGTGGACTACAACCGCAAGCAGATCGACGGCGACGTCGAGGACATCTGCGGCATCCGTCCGCTGGCCGACAAGTGGCGCGCGTTCCGCTGGAACGTGATCGAGTGCGACGGTCACGACATGGACGCCGTGCTCGCCGCCTTCGCCGCGGCGCGCGCGCACCGCGGCCAGCCCAGCGTCATCCTCGCCCACACCGTGATGGGCAGGGGCGTCTCGTTCATGGCCGACGATCACCGCTGGCACGGCAAGCCGCCGAAGATGCCCGAGGCCGAGCAGGCGCTCGCCGAGCTCGGCACCAGCTACGCCGCATGGTCCGCGCGGCTGCTCGCGGACGGCGGCGCACCCCACGACGCGGCACCATCGCGGGACGGGGGAGCATCGCCGGGCCAGCGGCCGTCGCGGGACGGAGACGCGGCATGAGCGCCACCATCGCGCTGCCCGAGAAGGTCGAGAAGAAGAAGACGCGCGAAGGCTTCGGCCGCGCGCTCGTCGCGCTGGGCGAAGCGGACCCGCGCATCGTGGTGCTGGTCGGCGACCTCGTCGAGTCCACCATGACGAGCTTCTTCGCCGAGCGCTTCCCCGAGCGCTTCATCGAGGTCGGGATCGCCGAGCAGAACATGACGGGCCTCGCCGCGGGCCTCGCCGCGATGGGCAAGATCCCGTTCCTCGCCACCTACGGCGCCTTCGCCACCTGCCGCGCCGCCGACCAGTTGCGCGTGACCGTGGCCTACAGCGACCTCAACGTGAAGATCGGCGGTGCGCACGGCGGCATCTCGGTGGGCCCCGACGGGGCGACGCACCAGGCCATGGAGGAGATCAGCATCATCCGCTCGATCCCCAACATGAGCATGGTGGTGCCGTGCGACTACTGGGAGACCTACAAGGCCACCATCGCCGCGGCGCGGCACCTGGGCCCGGTCTACATCCGCTTCGGGCGCGAGGACGTGCCGGTGGTGACCGCGGAGGACACGCCGTTCACGTTCGGCAAGGGCGAGGTGTTCGCCGAGGGCGAGGACCTCACCATCGTGGCGTGCGGCGTCATGGTCTACGAGGCGCTGCGCGCGCGCGAGACGCTGCTCGTGAGCGGGATCGCGGCACGGGTCGTGAACCTGCACACGCTGAAGCCGCTCGACGTGGCGCTGCTCGAGCGCTGCGCGCGCGAGACCGGCGCCATCGTCACCGCCGAGGAGCACCAGGTGAACGGCGGGCTCGGCGGCGCGGT
>CAYHRW010000161.1:5821-6719 GCA_964359105.1 uncultured bacterium | reverse complement strand
TAATGAAGGGGTCACCGGTTCGATTCCGGTCACCAGCTCCATCTAACCTGTTGCGACGACGCCCTGGTCTCCGACCGGGGCGAGTCGTTTTCCGGCGACTATGCCCAAGACTATGCCCAGATTATGTGCAAGACCGTGCGCATGGCGTGGTAATCAGAGACGCGAAGCTTCTCGCCAACCGGTATCTCCTTTGGGTCAAGACGCGCGGCGACTCCCATCTTGACGTGGCAGACCGTGCGGGGGACATCATTGCGCGGGTCGCCGACGCGGATACCTCAGGAGCCAACTACTATTGGCCTGAAAGCCTGACCTCGGACGGCCAGTATGTCGGCGGACTGCTCCATCCTTACGATGCAGACGAGGCTCCGACGTCAAGCCTCATCGTCATAGCGACACCGCATGGCAGTCTGCGCACAACAGTGCCGGGAATAATGCAGGCGGATCGACTTCAACTGTCGAACGTCGGCACATTCATCGCCTTTTCGGACTGGGAGAGGCGGGTCCATGTGGGGACGCTGTCTATTCTCCGCAACTAGCGCTGTCATCTTCGCCTCGCCGGCAGCCGCACTTGACCCGTTGTGCATCGTCCTGGCCACGGAAGCGTGAACTGTGGTTGTTCAGAGCCGGCAGATGCGGCAGCAGCACCTGGTGGACTTCTTCTAGGAAGTCTTGCCGTGCGTCGTCCACGCGGGGCAGATCGACGAGCGGAGCCCGGGGGAGCCGCGGTGCGGGGAGCCGCAGCATGCGCTTGAGCCCGGACCGCCGAGTTGTGTGCACGTGTCCGCTCGCGTATCGTCGCGCCCCCTGAATGCCGGCCTCGCAGCGGCCGTCGCCCTGCCAGCGGCCGGCCGGCGCATCGCACCGGCGGCTCGGAGGCGTCGAAGAACATGTCGGTGCC
>CAYHRW010000161.1:0-5811 GCA_964359105.1 uncultured bacterium | reverse complement strand
AAGACTTGAACCCTCCCCTCATGATCAGCGTCGCGGGCATCCGCGGCATCGTCGGCGCGTCGCTCACGCCGCCGGTGGTGGCGCGCTTCGCGGCCGCGTTCGCGCGCGAATGCGGCGCCGGCCCCATCGTGGTCGGGCGCGACGCGCGCGCCTCGGGCCCGCTCATCTACCACGCGGTGGCCGCCGGCCTGCGCGGCGCGGGCCACGAGGTCGTGGACCTCGGGCTCGCCACCACGCCCACCACCCAGGTCGCGGTCGAGCAGCTCGGCGGGGCGGGCGGCGTGATCATCACCGCCAGTCACAACCCGGCGGAGTGGAACGCGCTCAAGTTCCTCTCGGCGCGCGGCGAGTTCCTCGGCCCCGCGGAGGGCGCGGCGGTGCGCGCGCGCTTCGAGTCGGACCGGGATCTGTGGGAGGGCGTTGATCGCCTGGGCGGCGAGCGTGCGGAGGAGCACGCGCTCGAGTGGCATCTGGAGCGCGTGCTAGCGCTCGAGGTGCTGGACGTGGAGGCCGTCCGCAAGCGCGCGCTCACCGTCGCGGTGGACGGCTGCTCGAGCGTGGGCGGGCTCGCGGTGCCGCGGCTGCTCCGCGCGCTCGGCGCCACCGTGGTGGAGCTGGACTGCGTCCCCGACGGACGCTTCCGGCGCGAGCTCGAGCCGCTGCCCGAGCACCTCGCTCGCCTCGGCCGCGCGGTAATCGAGAGCGGCGCCGACTTCGGCGTGGCGCTCGATCCGGACGCCGACCGCGCCGCGTTCGTGGACCATCGCGGGCAGCCGCTCGGCGAGGACTACACGCTCGCGCTCGGGGCGCAGGTGGTGCTCGCGAGCAAGACCGGCCCGGTGGTGACAAACCTGTCTACCTCCCGTATAGTGGATTCGGTCTGCGCCCGTGCGGGCGTCCCGCTCCACCGCACGCCGGTGGGCGAGGCCCACGTGGTGGCGGAGATGCGCGCCCGGGGCGCGGTCGTGGGCGGCGAAGGCAACGGCGGCGTGATCCTGCCGGCGGCCCACTACGGCCGCGACGGGCTGGTGGCGGTGGCGCTGGTCGCCCAGGCGCTCACGGCTCCCGGCGCGACGCTGCGCGCGCTGGCCGACGCGCTTCCGCGCTACGCGATGGTGAAACGCAAGATCGCGCGTCCCGAAGAACCATGGGAGCGGCAGGCGGCACGCCTGCACGAGGGATTCCGCGGGTACGCGGTGGACGACTCGGACGGGCTGCGCTTCAGCCGCGACGAGGAGTGGGTGCACGTCCGGCCCTCGGGCACGGAGCCGGTGCTCCGGCTCATCGCCGAGAGCCCGGACGAGGCCCGTACCCTCGCGTTGCTGGAGCGGGCCCGCCTGGCGCTGTAGCTGGCGCTGGATACGAAGCGCGCGGCCGGGTCCCGGCCGGCGCGGAAGGAGCCGGAGCGATGTGCGGCATCATCGGATACGTCGGGCACCGCCCGTGCCTGCCGATCCTGATCGAAGGCTTGAGGCGGCTCGAGTACCGCGGCTACGACTCGGCGGGCGTCGCGGTGCAGATGGACGGCGCGGTCAAGGTGGTGAAGGCCGCCGGCAAGATCCGCGAGCTGGAGTCGCGGCTCGCGCGCGAGACCGTCCTCGGCACCTCGGGCATCGCGCACACGCGCTGGGCCACGCACGGCGCGCCCACCGACGTGAACGCCCACCCGCACCAGGACAGCCACGGGAAGCTCGCGCTGGTCCACAACGGCATCATCGAGAACTACGTCGTGCTCAAGGCGGCGCTGCAGGCCGAGGGCCACGTCTTCCGCACCGAGACCGACACCGAGGTGCTCGCGCACCTGGTGGAGAAGTACCGCGCGCGCGGGCTCGGGCTCGAGCAGGCGGTGGTCCAGGCGCTCGCCGACGTGGAGGGCACCTACGGCATCGCCGTGATGTGCGCGGACGAGCCGGGCGTCATCGTCGGCGCGCGGATGGGCAGCCCGCTGGTGCTGGGCGTGGGGGACGGCGAGTACTTCGTGGCCTCGGACGTGGCGGCCATCGTCAATCACACCCGCCAGGTGGTCTACCTCGACGACGGCGAGATGGTGGTGCTCACGCCCGACGGCTACCACACCGCGACCGTCACCGCGGAGCGCATCGACAAGGCGGTGCACGAGGTGGACTGGGACCTCGCCCAGATCGAGAAGGGCGGGTTCGAGCACTTCATGCTCAAGGAGATCTTCGAGCAGCCCACCGCGGTGCGGAACTCGATGCGCGGGCGCCTCGATGTCGAGCAGGGGCTGGCGCGCCTGAACGGCCTCAACATGACCAACGAGGAGCTGCGCGAGATCCGCCGGCTCATCATCCTGGCCTGCGGCACCTCGTGGCATGCGGGCCTGATCGGCGAGTACATGATCGAGGAGCACGCGCGCATCCCGGTCGAGGTCGAGTACGCCTCGGAGTTCCGCTACCGCAACCCGATCGTGCGCGAGGGCACCTGCGTGCTGGTGATCTCGCAGTCGGGCGAGACCGCGGACACGCTGGCGGCGATGCGTGAGGCCCGGCACAAGGGCGCGCGCACGCTCGGCATCGTGAACGTGGTCGGTTCCACCATCGCGCGCGAGTCGGACGGCGGCGTCTACATCCACGCCGGCCCCGAGATCGGCGTGGCCTCGACCAAGGCGTTCACCTGCCAGGTCACGGTGCTGGCGCTGCTCACGCTGGCGCTCGGGCGCCAGCGCGCGATGAGCGCCGAGACCGGCATCCAGATCGCGCGCGAGCTCGACGCCATCCCGGGCAAGATCCAGCGCATGCTCGACCGCAGCGACGCGGTGCGCCGCATCGCCGAGGAGTACAAGGAGCACGACAACTTCCTCTACCTGGGCCGCGGCTACCAGTTCCCGGTGGCGCTCGAGGGCGCGCTCAAGCTCAAGGAGATCTCGTACATCCACGCCGAGGGCTACCCGGCGGCGGAGATGAAGCACGGCCCGATCGCGCTGATCGACGAGCGCATGCCGGTGGTGTTCATGTGCACCCGCGACAGCGCGTACGAGAAGGTGATGAGCAACATGATGGAGGTGCAGGCCCGCAAGGGCGTGATCGTCGCCATCGCCACCGAGGGCGACACCGAGGTGGCCGGGCTCGCCGACCACGTCCTGTACGTCCCGCAGACCCTGCCCATGCTGCAGCCCATCCTCTCGGTGGTGCCGCTCCAACTGCTCGCCTACCACGTCGCGGTGCTGCGCGGCTGCGACGTGGACCAGCCGCGCAACCTGGCCAAGAGCGTCACGGTCGAGTAGCGCATCGGAGCCGACATGAAGACCCCGCTCACCGTCCCCGACGCGCCGGCCGCGATCGGGCCCTACAGCCAGGCGCAGGTGGTGCGCCTGTACGGCGGCAACCGCATGGTGTTCACCTCCGGCCAGATCGCGCTCGACCCGGCCACCGGCCAGCTGGTCGGCGCCGACGTGGCGGCGCAGACCGCGCAGGTCTTCCGCAACCTCGGCGCGGTGCTGCGCGGCGCCGGGCTCACGCTCGACGACGTGGTGAAGACCACCGTGTACCTGGCCGACATGCAGGACTTCGCGGCGATGAACGAGGTGTACGCGCGGCATTTCGGCGCCGCCCCGCCGGCGCGCACCACGATCGCCGCCGCGGGCCTGCCGAAGAACGCGCGCGTCGAGATCGACGCGGTCGCGGTGGGACGCGACCTCTGACGCCGCGCGCGGGCAGGGTCCCCCCGCCGGAGCCGCCGGTGAGCGAGCGGCGGCGCATCGAGATCCGCCTCACCGCGCAGGTCGCCTGCGCGGGCTGAGCGTCCAAGCTGGGTCCGGCGGACCTGCGTGAGGTGTTGAGCGGACTCCGCGCGCGCAAGCGCGACCGGCGCGTGTTGGTGGACCAGTCCACCATGGACGACGCGGGGGTGTTCGCGTTCGGGCGCGGCGAGGCGCTGATCCAGACCGCGGACTTCTTCACGCCCGTGGTGGACGACCCCTACGACTTCGGCCAGGTGGCCGCGGCCAACGCGCTCTCCGACGTCTACGCGATGGGCGGGGCGCCGCTCACCGCGCTCGCGCTGCTGTGCGTGCCGGAGAGGGGCCTGCCTGCGGGCGTGGTCCGCGAGATCCTGCGCGGCGGCCAGGAGAAGATGCAGGAGGCGGGCGTGAGCGTCCTGGGCGGGCACTCGGTGACCGACCCGGAGCTCAAGTTCGGCTACAGCGTCACCGGCATCGCCCAGCGCCGGCACCTGCTCATGAACTCGGGCGCACGCCCCGGCGACCGGCTGTTCCTCACCAAGCCGCTCGGCACCGGGATCCTCGCGACCGCGCTCAAGCAGGGGAAGCTCGACGCGGCGCTCGCGCGCAAGCTCACGCGCCACATGGTCGCGCTCAACCGGCGCGCCGGCGAGGCCGCGGTCGAGTTCGGCGCGCACGCCGCCACCGACGTGACCGGCTTCGGCCTGCTCGGCCACCTGAGCCAGATGGCCGACGCGAGCCGCGTGACGTTCGTGCTGCGTCCCACCGCGAAGTGGCTGCTGCCGCGCGTACTCGAATTCGCGGCGGCCGGTGTCACGCCCGGCGGGCTCAGGCGCAACCGCGAGTTCTTCGGCGCCGCGGTGGGAGGTGAGGCCGTGGCGGAGGCGCTGGCGCTCGCGCTCCACGACCCGCAGACCTCGGGCGGCCTGCTGCTCGCGGTGCCGGCGCGCCGGGCCGCGGCGCTGGCCGGCGCGCTGCGCCGCCGCCGCGTGTGGGCGATCGAGGCGGGCGAGGCGGTGGCGCGCGGGGCTCAGGCGATCACGCTGGCGAAGGCGTGAGGGGCCAGGGCGGCCGCGCTCCGGCAGCCCGGCGATTGGCGCCCGGGCGCGCGACTCTGGTATCAGTACCGGGGTCGTGCGCTTCGGCGCCGCCCGGCGGTGTGTCGGAGCGTCCGGTGCGGGAACGAATGGGATCTGGTGGTCCCCGGGGACTTCAAATCCTGCGGTCGGGCGTTAAGAGCGTCCGAGGTGGGTTCGATTCCCACGCGTTCCCGCCAGACTGCGCGCTGCTCGCCGCGGCCGTGGGCCTGCTGCTCGCGGTGGCGGCGCAGGCCCGGGCCGTGACGCCGTCGCGGGCCGACACCGCGGGGGTGGAGGTGCGGGTGCCGGCCGACACAGCGCGCGTGGCGGAGCGGTCGCCGCGGCGGGCTGCGCGCGACAGCGTGTCCTTCTGGGACCAGCCGCGCTGGGTGATGCTGCGCTCGCTGGCGCTGCCGGGCTGGGGGCAACTCCACAACGGGTCCTGGCTCAAGGCGCTGGTGCTGGGTGGCGGGGAGATCGCGCTGGGCGCCGCGATCCTCGGTGACTGGCGCGCGCTGGACCGGGTGCAGCGCGAGGCTGACGCCGCGCGCGCCGAGGGGGACCGCGACCGCGAGAACGCTGCGGTGGCCGAGTACAATCGCCGGCTCGACCGGATGGTGGGCCGCGAGTGGCTGCTCGGGGGCTGGATGGTCTACACGCTGATGGACGCCTACGTGGACGCCAACTTCCGGGGCTTCCGCATCGAGTTCAAGCACGACCCCGCACTGCCCGAGGGCGCGCCGGCGTCCGACGGGGTGCGGCTCTCTCTACGGTGGGACTTTTGAGCGATCCGCGACTCGCGCACATCCGCAACTTCTGCATCGTCGCCCACATCGACCACGGCAAGAGCACGCTCGCGGACCGGCTGCTCGAGCTCACGCATACCCTCTCCCCGCACCAGATGAAGGCCCAGGTGCTGGACGACATGGAGCTGGAGCGCGAGAAGGGGATCACGATCAAGTCGCACGCCATCGCGATGGAATACGTGGCGCGTGACGGCCGCACCTTCGAGCTCAACCTCATCGACACGCCGGG
>CAYHRW010000160.1:2134-6727 GCA_964359105.1 uncultured bacterium | reverse complement strand
GTGCCGCAGCAGCCGCCGACGATCGCCACGCCCAGCTTCACCAGCGCCTTCGCCTGCTCGGCCATGAACTCCGGCGTCTCGGGATAGACGGTCGTACCGCCGCGCGGCTCGGGCAGGCCGGCGTTGGGCTGGATCGCGATGGGGCGGTCGGTGCGCGCGCGGAACTCGCGGGCGATCTCGACCATGATCGCGCTGCCGTTGCCGCAGTTCGAGCCGAGGATGTCGGCGCCGGCCGCGCTCAACCCGCGCACGGCGTGCTCGACCGACACGCCCATCACGGTGAAGAAGCCACGCGGGGTCTGCTCGAAGGTCATGGTCGCCATCACGGGCAGCTCGGGCGCGACCGCGCGCGCCGCCCGCACCGCGAGCACGGCCTCGGCCAGGTCGGTCATGGTCTCGATGCACACCAGGTCGGCGCCGGCCGCGGCGAGCGCGCGGATCTGCCGCTCGTACCCGGCGGCGATCTCTCCGGGATCGCCGTCGCCGTAGGGCTTGAGCACGTGCCCGCTGGGGCCGATGGAGGCGGAGACGTACGCGCGCTCCCCCGCGGCGCGGCGCGCCGCCTCGACGGCCGCGCGGTTGATCTCCTCGGTGCGGTCCTCCAGCCCGTAGCGGCGCAGCCGCGCCGGCGAGCCGCCGAAGGTGTTCGTCGTGACGAGGTCGGCGCCGGCTTCGACGTAGAGCCGCGCGATCTCCTCAAGCGTCTCCGGCCGCGACAGGTTCATGGCTTCCGGGGCCGCACCGGGTCCGAGCCCGCGCGTCATGAGCAGCGTCCCCAGCGCGCCGTCGCCCACCAGGACCTCGCCGGAACGCAGGCGTTCGAGCAGGCTCCTCATGCGGCGCGGGCGCTCCGGCCGCGAGCGACGGCGGGGCACGGCGACGGCATGATCACGCGCGCGTCCTCAGCCCCTCGCGCCCACCAGCGCGCGGACGCGCTCGACGGCGTTCGCGGCGTCGTAGCCGTGGGCGTCGGCGCCGATCTCCCGCGCCCAGGCTTCGGACACGGGCGCACCGCCGACGATCACCTTGACGCGGCTGGCGAGCCCGCGCGCCCGCACCAGGTCCACGACCTCCTTCATCACGGGCATGGTGGTGGTGAGCAGGGCCGAGAGCCCGATGACCGACGCGCCGTGCTCCCGTGCGGCGTCCACGAAGCGCTCGGCCGGCACGTCGTTCCCGAGGTCCATCACGTCGAACCCGGCGCCCTTGAGCATGATGCTCACGAGGTTCTTGCCGATGTCGTGCAGGTCGCCGTGCACCGAGCCGAGGACCACCCGGCCGGCCGTGGGCACGCCGTCGCGCGCGAGCAGAGGCTTGAGCAGATCGAGCCCGGCATACATGGCGCGCGCCGCGAGCAGCACGTCGGGCAGGAAGATCTCGCGCCGGCGGAACTGCCCGCCGACCACGTCCATGCCGGCGATCAGGCCGTCGTGGAGGATCGCGTGCGGCGCGCACCGCTCCTCGAGGGCCTGGCGCACGAGCGCGCCGACCCGGTCGTCCTCGCCCCGCTGAAGGCTCTCGCTGATCTCGGACAGGATGTTCATGGCTCCTCCATGCGCGGGGCTCAGGCCCGGTGCCACCGGGGTCTCATCTCCGGTCGGGGCCGGTCCGGACGGAACGCACTCTCATGGTCTCGACAGCGACGCGATCCGCTCGCGACACGGCTTCTCCCGGCACTCCACGCAGAACGGGAATGCCGGAGCGAACCGATGGATCCCGGCCGGACCGGCGACCAGCACGCCCGAGACCGACTTGAGCGGCTCCATCAGGCAGCTCGCGTTGAGCGTGACGCCGATCTCCTGGGGCTCGAGGAACGCGAACAGCGCCCGCTGGCCGCTCACGTGCCAGCCGCAGTAGCCGGGGCTGTACGCCAGTACCCGCGTCCCGTTCGTGCCCTCGCCGCCGGTCATCGTCAGGTAGCGGGCGCCGAGGAGCGCGGCGAGGCGGTCGGCCGCGGCGGAGGCGACCGAGTCGAGCATAGCGGCCAGCGCCGGCTCGTTTCGGTCGAACAGGTCGCGGATGCGCTCGGTGAGCCCGCGGCCGACGGTGGCCGTGAACAGCGCGAGGCGGTCCGCTCGCGGGAACACGGTCTCGAGTGGCGTCGCGGCGGCGTTGCACCCCTCGCCGCGGTAGACGTCGCGGAACTCCTCGCGCGAGATCTCGCCGACGACGGCGCGCGGCTCGGCGGTCTCCAGGAATGCAGCGAGAGCCGCGTCGTGGAGCGCCGCGATACGCGGCGGCTCGCCGGCCTCGGGCGGCACGCCCTGCAGGCGCAGGACCTCCGCGCGCTCGGGGACCGAGTCGGCCGCAGCCCAGGTGATGCGCTCTCTCATGCGGCGCGCTCCGGAAGCGCGTCCATCCCGTAGCGCCGCGCCTCGGACTCCATGCGCCGCGTGAGCTCGCGCCTGACGTCGTCGCCGAGCTGCGACGGCTGCCAGGCCTCGACGAGCCGCGCCACTTCGCGCCGCGCGCGCTGGCCGAGCGTCAGGCCGCCCTCCTCCAGCCACCGCGCCTGGCTGGCCCGGTCGATCACCGGACCCGGGAAGGCGATCTCGTCACGCAGGTGCCGCCGCGTGTGCCGGGCGATCAAGAGGTGCTTCTCGCGCAGCAACTCCTCGAAGAGCGGACGCGCGGGGAAGTCGTCCCGGGGCTCGATGCCCTGCGTGAGGCGCTGCGTCATGGCGCAGATCGCGTCGTCCACCACCAGCTTCTCCAGGCTCTGGCAGGACTCGAAGTCGAGCATGCCGGGCCCCGACACACTGTCGATGCCCGAGAGCGCGGCGAGCGTGGCGCCGATGCCGGTCTCGAGACCGGCCTGCGCGTCGAGCGCCTTGGCGTCGGAGAGCGCGATGTAGGCCTGCGTGGGCAGGCCCAGCGCGTGCCCGATCTCGCTGTAGGCGCAGTCCATCATCATGGTCTCGATGGCGCCCATCGGCGTGGTCTCGTAGCGGATGTCGAAGATGGCGGGCGAGCCGCCCCACAGCACCGGGGCGCCCGGCCGGGTGACCTGGCTGATGACCAGGCCGCTCAGCGTCTCCGCGGCGTGCTGGACCAGCGAGCCCACCAGCGTGACGGGCGACATGAAGCCGGCGAGCGGCATGGAGATGAACTCGACCGGGATGCCCCAGAGCGCGCAGTCCACGACGTTCTGGCTGGTGACGTCGCTCCACTTGAGCGGCGCGGTCGGGCAACAGGAGAAGATCGTCAGCGGCTGCTCGCGCAGCGCCTGCTCGGTCCCGCGCACCGCGAGCTGCAGGTCCTTCATGATCTCGAACGCCTCGATGGTGAACGCGCCCGTGACCACGGGCTTCTCGCCGTAGAGCAGGCTCAGGAACAGGCGGTACGAGTCGGACACGCGGCTCGGGACGTCGGCGGGGATGAACGCCGTGCTCTGCGAGGCGAGCTGCGGCAGGCCGCTCACGACCTTGACGTAGCGGATGTAGTCGGCCGTCACCGGCTCGCGGATCTTCCCGGTCTCGCCGTCGAGGATGTGGATCGCGGCCGAGCCCGGCGTGAAGGAGACGCGCCCGGCGCCGAAGTGATGGGTTTCGCGCCCGAGCACGTCGTGGAGCCGGAACTCGCGCGGCGCGGAGGCGAGGGCGCGGTCCACGAGCGGGGCGCCCAGGTGCGCGCGCGACGTGCCTCGATCCACGCGGGCGCCGTGCCCGGCGAGCGCGTCCAGCAGAGCCGGGTTGTGGATCTCGACGCCGAGAGCGTCCAGCAGGTCGCGCGCCTCGGCGAGGATGCGCTCGATGAGCGCGCCGTCGAGCAGCCTGAGGGTCGGACGCATCGGGAGCACCTCCTGCCGGCATGCGGGCGGTCGTGGAGCCGTGGGGTCGTGCCCGAGCGATCGCCCGGCGGAGGGTAGCATCCCGGGTCCCGCCGCGCCCGGCGGATCCGGCGTGTCGAATCCGCCGCACCACCCTGGCCGGGGTCGCGCCCGAGGCGGCGGCGGTCGCTGAGAGCGCTCCTCAATCAGACCAGGCAGGAAGGCGAGCGGTCACTCGGGCGGCCGGGGCGGCGCCGACCCGTCGTCCCCGGACGCGCGGTCCCTTCTGAGATGGAGGACGAGCTGCTGCGCCTCTTCGAGCCAGCGCAGCTTCTCGGCGAGCGGCAGTCGGCCGAGCCGTCGCCGCTGGGCACGGGTGTGCCCCTCCCAGCCCGACTCCCACATCAGCTCCTCGCGGGGATCGGCATCACGCATCGGCGCCTCCACCTTGCCCCCGCTGGGATTCGAGACCCGCGACATCCAGGAGATCCTGCGGCCGTTCCATGCGGTCCCGACCTCCTGCCTCCGGCTGGTGCAACGAGCCCGGCGATTGTAACTCATGCAAGCTGCTCTCGACGGTCCGCGGCCCCGGGCGCAGGCCCCCCGGCCGGCGATGTCCCCTGCGGCGAGAATCCTGCGTTCCACACTCCAGAAGGCACCGCATCCCGTGACCCGCTGGAGGGACATCCCGTGCACAGGCTCTTGCGCACCGCAGCACGCCGGGCCGCCGGTCCTGGCCTGCTCCCCGTCTGGGCGGCGGTCATGCTCTTCGCCGGCCGGGCGGCCGCGATCGAGACCATCCACCCGGAGCTCTGGGTGGCGAA
>CAYHRW010000160.1:0-2034 GCA_964359105.1 uncultured bacterium | reverse complement strand
TCGCCGGCCGGGCGGCCGCGATCGAGACCATCCACCCGGAGCTCTGGGTGGCGAACAACAACGTGCTGGCCCTGGCCAGATCCGGCGACACGCTCTACATCGGCGGCTACTTCGACTACGTCGGGCCTGCGTCCGGCGCGTTCGCCGCCATCGACCTCGCCACCGGGAGCCCGGTCGCACCCTATGCGAAGGTCGTGCCGGCGAGCGCCGGCGGGGTCTACACCTCCGTGCCGGACGGGGCGGGCGGCTGGTTCATCGGCGGCCTGTTCCAGTTCTCGGGCGGCGTCGCCCGCCAGAACCTCGCGCACATCCTGTCCGACGGCAGCACCGATCCGTCGTGGAACCCCGGGGCGAATGGAGCGGTGCGCGCTCTGCTCTTGAGCGGGACGACCCTCTACGCCGGGGGCGACTTCACCTCCATCGGCGGCCAGGCGCGCAACCGCATCGCCGCGCTCGACGCCGGCAGCGGCGCCGTGAGCGCGTGGAACCCCAACGCCAGCGGCCGCGTGCGCGCGCTGGCGCTGAGCGGGAGCACGCTCTTCGCCGGCGGCGAGTTCGGGACCATCGGCGGCCTGACCCGCAATTCCCTCGCGGCGCTCGACGTCGCGACCGGGGCGGCGACCACCTGGAATCCTGCGGCCAACAGCTTCGTCCACGCCCTGCTCCTCTCGGATTCGACACTGGTCGTCGGCGGCCAGTTCTCGAGTCTCGGGGGTCAGCTCCGCAACTCCGCCGGCGCCGTGAGCGTGACGACCGCGCTGGCCACCTCGTGGAACCCCAATGCCAACGGTGTGGTGCGCGCGCTGGCAATCAGCGGGTCCACCATCTACGCGGGTGGCGACTTCACGGGCATCGGCGGCTCGTCACGCAACCGGATCGCGGCGCTCAACAGCACGTTCGGCGGAACCACCTCGTGGAATCCCAACGCCGACAGTTTCGTATACGCGGTCACGGTCGCCGGCGGCACGGTCTATCTCGGCGGGAGCTTCTTCTCGGTCGGCGGTCAGACGCGCCGCTACATCGCCGCCGTGGACGCCGTGACCGGCGTGCCGACGGTGTGGAATCCGGGCGCGAACTCCTTCGTCTACACGCTGGCGCCGGGCGGCGCGGTCCTGTACGCGGGCGGCGGGTTCTCCAGCGTCGGCGTGGTGAAGCGCAACAAGCTGGCCGCGCTCGACCTCGCCACCGGGGCGGCCACCGCCTGGGATCCGAATCCCAATGGCAACGTGCTGGCTCTCGCCGTCTCCGGGACGACGCTCTACGTGGGCGGCGACTTCACCACGGTCGCCGGGCAGACCCGCCGCCGCATCGCCGCCTTCGATGTCACGAGCGGCGCGCTCACGGCGTGGAATCCCGACGCCGACAATGCGGTGGCGCTGCTCGCCGTCCGGGACCCGATGGTGTACGCGGCCGGCAACTTCACCAGCATCGGCGGCCAGGCCCGCAGCCGGCTCGCTCGGCTCGACATGGGCACGGGTCTCGCCGCCACCTGGAATCCCGCTCCCAACGGCGGCGTGAGCGCCCTGCTGCCGGACGGGGACGTGGTGATCGCCGGCGGCAGCTTCACCAGCATCGGCGGCCAGCCGCGCAACCGGCTCGCCCGGCTCGACAGCACCGGCCTCGCCACGGCGTGGAACCCGAACGCGAACAACACGGTGACGGCACTCGCGCGGAGCGGATCCATGATCTACGCGGGCGGGACCTTCACGCAGATCGGGGCCAAGTCCATCTTATATCTCGCCCAGATCGACGCCGCCGGGACCGTGTCGAACTGGAACCCGTTCCTGAACGCCGGCGTGCAGGCGCTCGGAGTGAACGGCACGACCCTCTATCTGGGCGGGGACTTCACCAATCTCAACTCGGGGGCGGCCGTGCGCTACTACATCGCGTCCCTGGATGTCACCACCGCGCTGGCCACCACGTGGAACCCGGTCGCGTCGGGCAGCGTGAAGACCCTGCTGGCATCAGGCAACACCATCTTCGCGGGCGGCTCCTTCTACAACATCTCGTGGCAGCCCAACAGCTACGTCGCGG
>CAYHRW010000159.1:0-6735 GCA_964359105.1 uncultured bacterium | reverse complement strand
ACTTCGAGTAGATCGGGTAGGGGAAGGTGGCGCCGGCGCCGGTGAGACTCTGGGCGAGCGCGGCCGGGACGAGCCCGGCGGCGAGCGACGTGAAGGCGAGGGCGAACGACGCCGCGCCGCGCGCGGCCGATTGCAGACGGATGTTCATGTGCGTATTCCTTTCGTCGGTTCTCAGGACTGGGGCTTGCCGAACTTGTAGTAGACGGTGAGCCGCACCTGCAGTTCGTGGTGCGCGGGGGCGAAGGCCGCGAGCGTCGGCATGGATCGTCGGTGCGTGGGGCTCGCTCCGGCGGCCGGCGAGGGCCCGGACGTGCGCGAGCGGTGCCGCTCCGTCCATGGGCGCGGTACGCGGGCGTCGGAGCATCGGGTCGGACACCTTCACGCGTCCGAGCAGAACATGGGGCCGGTTACGGCCCCGTTACGGCGCCATGAAGATCGTCGAAACTCCCGGCTCCCGGCGCGGACCAGCGCCCCCGGTCAGTCTCGGAGGCTGTAGATCTTGAACACCCCCCGGCGCTCCGCCACCGTCCGCACCACGGTCAGAGTGTCCGTGACCCCGACGGCGTCGCTCACCACGATGCGCACTTCGCGATGGAGCCGGAAATTGCGGTAGCGCGTGACCGCGCCCGCCTTCACGGCGATGAAGACGAGCGGGTGACCGCCGTGCTCGAGGACGGTCTTGCGGATGCCGCCCTCGTTGCGGCGCACGAGGAAGTACCAGCCGTCGGCGGCGGTCGCACCCGTGGCCGGCCGGCTCTGCGGGAACTCGGGCCAGAGGATCTCGCGGAACTCCCGCTCGGTGACACACAGCCGGCGAAGGGCCCCGGCCTCCCCGCCCTCGATCGCACTCACCGCCGCGCGCGCCAGGGGCTCGAGGCCGGGGTGCCCGCCCTCGAAGGGCAGCGCCACAGCCCGCGCCTCCCTCCGCCCGCGCGCGAATGCGAGCGACTCAGGGTCGGCCGGCGCGTACCAGCCGGGCTGGCCTTCGAAGACCGAGCGCGTGGCGGCGGGTACCTGCCCGCCATGCGCGGCAACGGCGACCGCGGCGAGCGTGGCCCAGACCGCCAGCAGCAGGGCACCCGCCTGCGACGCCAGGTGCGGCGCGCCCGCCCTCACCGGGTCCACGCGACCCCCACCGAGAAAGCGCGGCCACGGCGGTAGGAACGGGCCTCTTTCCCGCCTTCCAGGACCCGCACCGGGGCGTCGGTGAGGTTCTTGCCTGCAACCTTGACCCGCAGGAACGGCCGTGGGCTCCAGTTGAAGGCGGCGTCCAGCGCCGTGCGCGTCTGCTCGTAGCGGTCGGGACGCGGAGTCACGCCGAGGGCTTCGAGATGGCGGCCGACGGTGTTCGCCAGCAGCGAGAGGTCGGCGCGCGCATCGCGGCGGGTCCAGGTCAGGGCGCCATTCCAGAGCACGTTTGACTGGCCCTGCAGCGGATGTTGCTGGCTGCCGAGCGTGGTCGCGCGCGCGCCCAGGGTGACGCGTGAGGCGGCGAGCGTCAGGTTCGAGTTGAGCGACAGGCCGCGCAGCCTCGCGGCCAGCCGTCCGAGCGAGATGCGCGCCTCCAGCTCGGCGCCCATCAGCCGGGCCGACTCCGAGTTCTCTGGTTGCAGGTAGGGCGCATCGCCCGGCCGGATGACCTGCTCGATGGGATCGTGGAAGCGCTTGACGAAGCCCCCCAGCGCCAGCACCTCCACAGCGCTCGGGAAGCGCTCTGCGCGCGCGTCGTAGTTCTCGATGGTGGCGCGGCGCAGGTCTGCGTTGCCGCGCACGCGCAGCCCGTTGAGGAACTCCAGCGTGGGGCCGGGCGAGAGCTCGCGCAGGTCGGGCCGCGAGACCGTGCGGCTCGCAGCCAGCCGGAGGTTGCCGTCCCGGCCCAGCGGCAGCGTGAGGTTGGCCGCCGGCAGCAGGTCGGTGTCGTCCAAGCGGGCGTGGGCGACCACCCTCGACGGCGTGAACAGGTCGTAGGTGCGCACGTCCTGCTCGCCCCGCTCCACGCGCAGGCCCAGCACGGCGCGCGCGCCGAGCGGCAGCGGGAGGTCCAGGCTGGCGAAGCCCGCCCCCTGCCGCTGCCGGGCGGAGTAGTTGTCGTCCGAACGCGTGGCCTCCACGACTTCCGGCCCGCCCGGCGCGGTACTCCAGCGACCCTCCTGGAAGAGCGATTCCGGCGGCGCGCTGAGGTCCACGCCCGAGCCCGGCTTGAAGTTGAAGCGCCGGTAGGTGGACTCGCGGTCCCTGCGGTCGTAGCGCCCGCCCAGCTCCAGCCGGCCCGCCGAGGCGCGGTCGCGCGCGAAGGGCAGGACGAGCCGGGCGTCGAAGCCCCTCCCGTGGTCGGTCATGTCCCCGAAGTAGCGCGTCGCGCCCAGCCCGCCGCCGGACATGGTCCAGATCGTGTGCAGCGAGTCGTTGTCGTCGCGGTAGTTGACCTGCTGGTAGATGCTCTCGCGCCGGTCGGGTTCCCGCCGCGTGGCCCGCGAGAGACCCGCGCGCCACTCCAGCCGCGGCTTCACCCAGCCCCGCAGCTCGTGCCGGCCCTCCAGGCTGCTGGTGAGCAGGCTGCGCTCCACATAGAGCAACCGGTTGCTGCGCACGAGGGTGAGCAGGCTGGAGTTCGAGCCCAGGTACGAGCGTGCCTCGCTCTCGTCGTCGCGCGTGAACAGCGAGCGCACGTGCAGCGAGTGGTTGGGCGCCAGCCGCAGGCTCACGCCGAGCAGCCCGCTCAGCCGCGCGGTCTCCGAGGAGCGGGTGACCGCGTAGTCGTAGACGGTGTCGCCGGCCGAGGTGAAGAAGCGCTCCTTCTCGGACAGGGTGTTGAAGGAGCGGCCGTAGGTCGCGGCCTCTACGATGCCGAGCGGACGGCCGAACACGCGGAACTCGTCCCCGTAGGTCTGCACGAGGCTCTGGCTCAGCGGAGCGTTGCGCGTGATCGGCGACCAGGCGTTGCGGAAGGAGCGCCCGATGGCGGCCATGGTGTCTCGCGAGAATCCGCGCGAGGGGTCGAGGCCACGCGGAAAGACCGGCTTGCCGCCCGCCACGTCCTGGATGACGGACGGCGTCGCGCGCTCCGACAGGCCGAGGCCGAGACGGTCGGTCATGAAGCTCGAGAAGGTAGTGCCCTCGTCGTATCCCTGTCCGACGCGGAAGGAGAAGCTGCGCCGGCCGGGGAAATCCCGCGTGCGCACCTGCACGTCACCACCCCCGAACTCGCCCGGGCGGTCCACGCTGTAGGTCTTCTGCACGATCACGTGGTCGAGCAGGTCGGCCGGGAAGAGGTCGAGCGGCACGACGCGCTTGTTCTGCTCGGGGCTCACCACCCGCACGCCGTCCACCTCGGTCGAGCTGTAGCGCTCGCCCAGTCCGCGCACGAAGACGTACCGGCCCTGCAGGACCGAGAGCCCGGTCACGCGGCGCAACGCCTCGCCCGCGTCGCGGTCGGGCGTGCGGCGCACCAGTTCCGCGCTCAACGCATCGCCCACCGTGGCGGCGCGGCGGCGCTCGGCCAGCAATGCGGCCTCGCTGCTCTTCCTGGCCTCGGCCTGCACCTCGACGGCAGGCTGCACGATGGCCTCGGGCTCGAGCGTCACCGCCAACTCGCGCAGCTCGCCCGCCTCCACGATCACGCCGGTGACCTGCTTGCGGGCGTAGGAGATGGCTCGCACCTGCAACGTGTAGGCACCTGGCGCGGCCTCGAGCAGGAAGGTGCCGTCGCTGTTGGTCATGCCGCCAACGCGGCGCAGCGTGGTGTCGGCCGGGATCAGCAGCACGTCGGCGAAGGAGATCGCCTCGGCGGCGGCGGCGGCCACGACCCGGCCGCGCACGTGCCCGGCGGCGGCCGCACGGTCGTCCGAGGCGAGGGCCGTGCAAGCCGGCAGGAACAGAAGCGCCGCGAATGCAGCGGCGGCGAGCGGCGGGCGGGTCCGGTGCGCGGGCGCGCACGTGGGGTCGGTGCGGCTCATCGCGTTTCCTCCAGGGATGGGGGAGCGGCGCGGGTGCCCGGCGCATTCCGGGCCGCCGGGGGAGCGCGCGTCGGCCCCCTCGGGGGCGGACCCGAAGGCCCGCTCCCGGGAGGCCCGGCGGGACGCAGACTCAGTCAACGCGGACGATGCGGCCCTGCGCCTGCAGCGCGCCGGCCTTCACGCTGTAGAAGTAGACGCCGCTCGGCACGTCCTTCTCGACGGTCCACGGCACGGCATGAGGACCCGCCCCCATGTCCTGGTCGGCGATGCGCGCCACGCGGCGGCCGTCGGCGGAGTACACGTCCACCTGCACGTGCGCCGCCTGCGGCAACGTGAACGACACCGTCAGCCGGCTGCGAAACGGGTTGGGCATCGCGCGGCTCACGACCAGCGCGCCCTCGTGCACCGGCACGCCGGCTGAGGCGGACTCGCACCAGACCGCGGGCTGCGGGAACCCGGCCGCGCAGGCGGCGGCGAAGGTGGCATCGTTCTGCACGTTCAGGGCCTGCTTCTTGAAGTTGATGATGACGCTGTTGACGACGCTCCCGAGGGTGCCGCGGCGCAGGTGCACGCCGAAGGTGCAGCCGGGGAAACTCGTGCCGCCGCGACGATCGCCGATGAGCGTGAGGTTCGAGCACACCGGGTTGGAGCGCGGACCGTTCGGGGTGTCGAAGTCGAATTCGTTGTTGTCCGCCTCGATGCCCTTGTCCGTCTGCAGCCCGTCGGCCAGCATGCGTACGATCACGAACTGGGCCTTGCCGCGATAGCCCATCTGCCAATCGAAGCCGTCGTCATTGCCATCGGTGGCGATGCAGTGCTTGAAGTTCACCGTGCCGCCGAACATCTCGACCAAGTCGTCGTCGCCGCGGTGGGCCTGGATGTACTCGACGACCGTGCGGTCACCGACCCCGTCGAAGGTGAACGAGTTGAGCTCGTTGTCCGGACTGATGGGGAAGCCGGAGTACTCGCAGCGCACGTAGCGCAGCACGCCCGACGAGTCGTGGTCGTCGCTCCCGCCGAAGAAGCCGATCGAGCCACCCTCGCTGGCGCAGGAGTCGCCGGCCGCGGTGTTGGCGCAGTTGCACGCCGCGCGACCAAGCATCCAGATGCCGCCCCAGCCGCCGCGCCGCTGCTGCCCGGGAGGATCGTCGCTGGTGGCGATGATGGGGGCCTCCCGGGTGCCCAGCATGAGCAGCTTCCCGCCGCGCTCCGCGATGATGGCCCCCAGCGTGGCGCGCTCGCCGAAGATGACGGTGCCCGCGGGCACGGTGAGCGAGCCGCCGGCCTTGACGCGCAGGAAGCCGCGCACCAGGTAGTTCGTGTCGGCGCTGAAGAGGCGGTTCCCGAAGAAGTTCAGGTTGTCCGCGATCTGCAGCGGCCGCGGGCCGGGCATGCCCGGCAGGTGCAGGTCCTGCCGGCCCGCGCCGGTCGAATCGTAATAGGTCCAGCCCTGCGTCCAGTCGTCCTCGGGCCGCGGTCCCACCGCGCCCGCGAAGCACACGCGGGTGAAGAAGGGGTCGCCCGGGTCCACGAGCTTCACGCTCTGGTCATTGCCCACGAAGGCCGGGCTGCCGGCGGCGGGGCGGAAGACGGGGTGGACGATGTTGGCCGTCCCGAGGTCGGCGTACGAGGCGCTCAGGAGCGGGTCGAGGTAGACGTTGCGAACGTAGTCCACCGTGCCGATCTGCAGGGCGGTCTTGCCCGGGCAGGCCGCCACGCCGCCCGTGGCGGCGCCGGTGAACTGGCCGGTCGGGTAGACCTTGTCATTGTTGCCGTAGAGGATGTTGCCGTCGAAGACGATCTGCGCCCGGGCGGGCAGTGACGCGAGCAGCGCCACCGCCACGGCGGCCAGGGCCCGGCGGACCGTTCCGGGTCCACCGTTCGTGATCCAGCGCATGGGGCCTCCCTCGAGATGGACGTGGACCAACCGTGTCGTGTCTGGACCGTCCAGCTCGGCGCCCGCGCGGGTCGCCTGGATCGAGGCCCCGCGGACGACCGTGGCCGGTCCAGTCCGAAAGGGGATGCGGCGGTGCGTGGCGTGAGGCGTTCACTCGCGCGTCCAGGCCCGCGCTTCCGGGGCCCGTCGTGCGGCCGCATCCCATGCGGCGCGTATCCTGCCCGGTGATCACGCACGGGGGCATCACCGCACGATGAACGCGAGGAAAAAAGATGTTGCAGCGGGGTGACTGCCGGGTCGCCCGGTCGGGCGGTGGGGCGTGTCTTCTCAGGCGTCCGCGGGCTCGCGCGGAATCTCGAGGCGGAAGACGCTCCCCTCCCCCACCCGGCTGCGCAGCGAAACCTCGCCGCCGTGGAGCGCGGCGATGTGCTTCACGATCGAGAGCCCGAGACCCGTGCCACCCTTCTCGCGCGAACGCGCCTTGTCCACGCGATAGAAGCGCTCGAACACCCGGGACTGGTCCTCTTCGGGGATGCCCCTGCCGGTGTCCTCGACCTCGCACCAGGCGCGCGCGCCCTCTTCGCCCAGGCGCACACGCACGCCGCCACGCTCGGTGTACTTGATGGCGTTGTCGAGCAGGTTGGCCAGCAACTGCTCGATCCTCCCGCGGTCGGCGCGCGCGACGACGGGCGGGCCCGGTTCCAGCGCCAGCTCGAGTCCCGCATCGTTCGCGCGCTGGCGGAACGCCGCCAGCTGCCGCGCTGCCGCTTCGCGCAGGTCGATGCGCCCGAGGGCCAGCGTGGCCCCCGGACGCTCCAGGCCCGCGAGCGTGAGCAGATCCTCGGCGATGGCCTCGAGCCGCACAGCCTGGTCGCGGATCAC
>CAYHRW010000158.1:4710-6741 GCA_964359105.1 uncultured bacterium | reverse complement strand
AGTGGCAGTGCCCGACCATCCAGGTGGACCTGAACCTGCCCAAGCGCTTCGGCGTGGTCTACACCGGCCCCGACGGCCAGGACCACGAGGTGGTGATGCTGCACCGGGCGCTCTACGGCTCGCTCGAGCGCTTCGTCGGGATCTACATCGAGCACACCGGCGGCGAGTTCCCGGTGTGGCTGGCGCCCACCCAGGCGGTCATCATCCCGGCGAACCCCAGGGCCCACGATTACGCGCAGGACACCGCGCGACTGCTGAAGGAGGGCGGGGTGCGCGTCGAGGTGGACCTGCGCGACGAGAAGATGGGCGCCAAGATCCGCGACGCCGAGCTGCTCAAGATCCCGTACATGGTGGTGGTGGGCCCGCGCGAGGCCGAGGCCGGCACCGTCGCCCCGCGCAGGAAGGGCGAGGGTCAGCTCGAGGCCATGACCCGCCAGGCGTTCCTCGAGCGCGTGCAGCGCGAGACCCGCGAGCGGCAGTAGCGCGCCCCGCGGCCGGGTAAGAGGCTCGGCCGCTCACGCGGCGGGGACTTCGCTGTTCCCAGGTGCCTGCACTGCCCCACGGTTCAGAAAGTCACGCCGAGCCGGATTGGCACGATCGACGTGGTCTCACCGCCAGTGTTGATCCTCTTGAGCCAGACCCAGCGCACGCTAACTACGTAGCCCAGGCCCGAGCCCCCCGGGTGGACATGGACGCCGCCGCCCGCAGCGAGCGCGGCCTTGTTCTTGCGGCTCCCCTGCAAGTACACGCCGTCCGAGTCCGTCGCATCTGCGGTTGAGATGTGCCCCAGCCCCGCCGCGAGCAGAAGGTACGGCCGAGCCACGGCCGCCTCCGGCATGTGGAACTTCACGCCCATCAGGCCGAGCATCGTGGTCCTCGAGCCACCTTCGCGCTCCACGGCCTTGCCTGGCGGCGAAGGGCCATCCTTGGCGAGGAATCGATCCTCGTTGAACGGGAAGTTGGAGAAGTCCAAGTCAAACGTGTAGCTCACTGCCCGGCCCGCGCTGATGTCGGCACCAACGCCTCCGCCGAAACCCATCTTCCAGTATTCGCTGAACTCGGTGGGCGCGGTTGGGAATCCGAAACCGCCGGCGATCACGAACGTCGCCTTGCCCGCTTGCTCCGCACTCGCAGCCAGTGCGCTCGCGAGTGCCACGGCACTGAACAAGCTAAAGAGCGATGCGATCTTCATACGGCCTCCTGCTGAGAAGATAGAAAGCGGAGGGACTCCATCGGCACCCGATGTCGTCCCTCCGCGTCCGCATCGTTCCCGCCGGCTCGGGGAAAGCGATGCGAGCCTGCTAGAAACTGACCGCGACGCCGCCCGCCCCGTCGCGGCCGCTGGCCCACCAGCTGGTCTTGGCGCCATTCTCCTCGGCGGAGACCCGGCCCAGGTAGTGCCCGAGGTGGGCGAACATGCCGACGCTCTCGTTCCAGCGGACGTGCACGCCGAAGCGGCCCTGGAGCGCGATGCGCAGGGCGTTCTGCGACTCCTGCGTGGTGGTTCCGGCCTCGTACTTCCACTTGCCGCTCCACACCTGGATGCCGGGCCCGGCGAAGACGCTGAAGCGGTCGTTGATGTGCGCGTAGCGGTCACCGCCCAAGCGTGCCTGCCACGAGGTCTGCGTGTACTTCCTGTCGGGGTCGCCGGGGAGCGCGTTGGTGCCGGGCTTATCCGACTCGCTGAAGTAGCCGATCCCGCCGCTCACGCTGACCGCATACTCATCGGTCAGGAAGTAGGACCACTGGACCAACCCCCCGAGCTCGGGATGGGTGACGAAGTTGGCCGAGGTCAGGTAGCCCGTGCCACCCTCGACGTCCACCAGGTCCACGCTGCCCTCGCTGAACTGGAATGCGAGGAGGTTCGTGCCCTTCTCCGGGGTGGCCGCGGCCGCCACACCGGCCAGCGCCACGAGCAGGATGCCGCAGACTGCGATCTTCATGGTCTTCATGAGTCCTCCCTGGGAGCCTCCGGCCCCCCTGGCCGAAAGCGGGCAGCACGCTAGTGAGTCTCCCGAGGGGTGTCAACCG
>CAYHRW010000158.1:0-4610 GCA_964359105.1 uncultured bacterium | reverse complement strand
CAGCATCCAAGCAGAAGCCCCGCGCTTCTCACCCCCGCGGGCCCGATGGGCCTCGTTCAAGGGTTCCAGGCCGAGCCCTCCGGTCACGACCGGCCGGCTCGCCAGCGGCGCAACGCCGGGCGGGGTCTCTTACTCTGGAGAGCCCGCCCGGCGTTTCTGCGTCGCGGCGCAGCGGCCGGGCGGCACGCGACACGACAGGCACCGAACGGAGGTGAACGCCATTTCCACACCCAAGCAACCTGAAGTCCGAGTCAACGAGCGCATCCGCGTCCCCCAGGTCCGCGTGATCGGGGACGATGGCGAGCAGGTCGGAGTGCTCCCGGCGCGCGAGGCGCTCACGCTCGCCCAGTCAAAGAACCTCGATCTGGTGGAGGTATCGCCCACGGCGCGGCCGCCAGTCTGCCGCATCATGGACTACGGCAAGTTCAAGTACGAGCAGAACCGCCGGGCGCGCAAGGCCAAGAAGAAACAGCACCAGATGCAGCTCAAGGAAGTGAAGATGCGCCCCAAGATCGAGGAGCACGACTACAGCTTCAAGCTGCAGCACGCGAGGGAGTTCCTGATGGGCCGCGACAAGGTGAAGTTCACGATCACCTTCCGCGGCCGCGAGATCGCGCACCAGGACATCGGCTACCGGCTGATCCAGCGCGCGATCGCGGACCTGGCGGAACTGGCATCGGTGGAATCACCCCCGCGCTCGGAGGGACGCACGCTCACGACGGTGCTCATGCCGAAGCCGCCCAAGCCGGGCGTGAAGACCGAGAGCACGAACAGCGCGGCACCGCCCGCGAAGGTGTCCGGACCGGCTGTCGCCGTGTCCGGCCAGACGAAATCCTAGAGGAGCATCCGATGCCCAAGCAGAAGACCAATCGCGCCGCGGCCAAGCGCTTCAAGCTCACTGGCACCGGCAAGGCCATGCGCGGCCATGCGAGCCTGCGCCACGGGATGATCGGCAAGGCCCGCGACCGCAAGCGCCACCTCACCGGCTTCGTCATGGTGGCGGACGTGGACCAGCCGCGCGTGCTGAGAATGCTCGGCAAGCGCTGAACGACCGGATCGAACGAGAACTCGAAAACCGGCCGCGTCACCCTCCGGACGCGCCCGGACAGGAGGTAGCACACCATGCCACGCACAAAGACCGTCGTCCCGGGACGCGCCCGGCGGCGCAAGGTGCTCAAGGCCGCGAAGGGCAACTACAGCGGCCGTCGCAAGCTGTTCAAGACCGCGCTCCAGACGGTGCAGCGAGCGGGGCAGTTCGCCTACGAGCATCGCCGCCTCCGCAAGCGCGACTTCCGGCGGCTGTGGATCACGCGCATCAACGCGGCCGCCCGCATCAACGGGATGTCGTACAGCACGCTCATCGCCGGACTCAAGCGCGCCAACATCGAGGTGAACCGCAAGCTCCTGGCCGACCTCGCGGTGCGCGATGCGCCGGCCTTCGCCAGGCTCGCGGAGGCGGCGAAGTCGGCGGCGGCGTAGCGACGTGGGCGAAGACCTGCTTCGGACGCTTGACCCCTCGTGGAGCGCGGGGGAGCCGTCCCGGCTGATCGCCGATCACCCGGCGCGCGCGGCCGAGCTGTCCGCGCTCGACCCGCCGCTCGCCGCGCTGTACGAGCGCGGCGCCGCGGTGCTGGCCGGCGCCCGCGACGCGGCGGAGCTGCGCGAGCGTCACGTCGCCCTGCTCGGCCGCGAGCGCGGGGTGGTGACGCTCGCCCTCGCCGAGCTGCCCACGCTCACGGTCGAGGAGCGCAGGACCCGCGGCCGCGCCCTGAACCTCACGAAGCGCTGGCTCACCGAGCTCGAGGAGGAGCGGCGCGCGCAGCTCGAGCGCGACGCCGAGTCGCAGGACGCGCTCGACGTGACGCTCCCCGGGCGCAAGCCCTGGGTGGGACGCCCGCACGTGCTCGCGCAGATCCGCGACGAGCTGCTCGACCTGTTCCACGGGCTCGGCTACTCGGTCTACACCAGCCCCGAGGCCGAGCTCGACGAGTACAACTTCGGCAAGCTCAACTTCCCGCCCGACCACCCGGCGCGCGACGCGCACGACACCTATTTCGTGAACCAGCAGGTGGTGCTGCGCACGCACACCTCGCCCGGCTGGGTGCGCGCCATGGAGGAGCGGAAGCCGCCGCTGCGGCTGGTGTTTCCGGGCCGGGTCTACCGCGCCGAGCAGGTGGACGCGAGCCACATGGACCAGTTCCACCAGATGGACGGCCTGTTCGTGGACAAGAACGTCAGCATGGCCGACCTCAAGGCCACGCTAAACATCTTCGCGCGCTCGATCCTCGGCCGCGACGTCACGACCCGGTTGATCCCCATCTACTTCCCGTTCGTCGAGCCGGGCTGCCAGCTCGACGTGGCGTGCGCGATCTGCGGCGGCGGCGGGCGCGTGCGCGGCGGGGAAGGGGAGACGCGCTGCCCGGTGTGCAAGGGCGCGGGCTGGAGCGAACTGCTGGGCGCGGGCATGGTGCACCCGAACGTGTTCCGCGCGGTCGGCTACGACCCCGAGGAAGTCACCGGCTTCGCCTTCGGCATGGGCCTCGAGCGCATCGCCATGGCGCGCTACGGCATCCCCGAGATCCGGCTGTTCCTCGAGAACGACCTGCGCTTCCTCGGCCAGTTCTAGAAGGTCTCGCCCTGAGCGCGGGCGGGCCGGGGATCGCTCCCCGGTCCGCCCGCTCGAAGGCAGCCTTCAGGCTCAGCTCACCGGATGAGCGTCAGGCGTCTCGTCAGCACGCGCCGTTCCGTCGCGAGGCGCACGAAGTAGATCCCGCTCGCCACGGGATGCCCGCGCTCGTCCGCGCCGTCCCAGACCGCCGCGTGCGCTCCGGCGGCGCGGCGCCCCGAAGCCAGCGACCGCACCCGGTGCCCGGACAGGTCGAAGACATCGAGGTCCGCCTCGCCGTCGCGCGGCAGGGTGAAGCGGAGCCGCGTCAGCGAGCGGAACGGATTGGGGACCCCGGACGCAAGGCTCAGGGCCGCGCCGCCCGGACCGGGCTGCACCGCGTTCGGCGGGCTCTCGACCGCGACGCGCATCTGTCCCAGGGCCGTCACCGTGGAGTCCGTAGTGGAGGTCGCGAAGAGCGTGACGACGTCCGTGTCACCCACCGCGGCCAAGGGCGAGATCACCACCCTCACCAGCACCAGCCCGGTCTGCACGGCGTCGAGCGCCAACAGGTTCGTGCTCCACGCCAGGCTCCACGGCTTGGTTCCGACCGCCACGATGCGGTACGCATCCTTGCGGCTGCCGGAATTCGCGACCATGAAGTTGAAGAGCAGCGTGTCGGCCGGCGCTCCCGACGTGTCGGGCGGAGCGAGGACGCCCACCCCGAGCGCGAGCGGGCTGGGGGGCGGCACGGGCGTGAGCAGCTCCGGCACGAAGGTGCCCCAGACGTCGTAGTTGCTCGGGCTGCCGACCGGCGACTGTTGCCACGCGACGTAGAAGCCGCCGGCGGCGGTCGTGACATCGTCGCCACCGATCTGCGTGACCGCGGGGAAGCGCTCGCGCAGGGCGGTGGCCGCCAGGGCCAGCGGGGGCGAGTCGAGCACGGTGCCGCTCACGGCCAGCCGTGCCCCGCGGATGTCCTGCTGGGTCGGTTCCAGGGGGTGTGTCTCCCAGACCACCAGGTACTGGGTCTCGGCGAAGGCCACGTCCGGGCAGCGGATGTCGGGACCGACATCGATGAGGAAGGGGCCGGAGGTCGCTCCGGTCACGGCGTCCACGAAGCATCCCCAGATGTCCTGCAGCCCGGTGCCGAGATCCTCGCGGTGCCAGACCACCAGGTAGTCGGTCCCGTCGAAGGCCACGGCCGGGGTCGTGTGGTAGGTGCTCGGAGGTCCCGGGACACCGAGCGCGATGTCTATCCCGGCAGGATCGAGCAGCGTGCCGTCCTCGGCAATGCGCGCCGCGCGGATGTGGGCGTGCCCCTCCGGCAGATTGACGACCTGCGACCAGGCCACCAGGAACTGGCCGGCCCCGGACACGGGATCGCGGCCGGCTCCGACCGCCGGGTCCCCCATGTAGTCGGGGAACGCCAGCGTCCCCGGCGCGCCCAGGAAGGTGCTGTCCTGCCCGATGCGCCGGTAGCCGAGGTAGGCGGAGCCAGTACCGTCGCTCACGACCCAGGCGGCCAGGTAGGTGGAGTTCACGGCGTCCACCGCGGGGCTGTACTCGTTCACCAGGCTCTGGGCGACGGCGAAGCCCCCGGTCGGGACAAAGCTGCGGTCGCGCAGGAACTCGCCGTAGATGTCCATCTGGGCTCCGAGCGTGCGCGTGCCCACCGCCAGGAAGCTCCGCTCGGCCAGCGGTGACTCCGGCTGCGCGGGCGCGAAGGCCACATCGGGATCCGCCATCATCAGGACCTGCTCGCCCGGGAACAACTGGCCCGAGGGATGGACCCGGCGCCCGTAGACCTCTTCGGGCACCGCGTTCCGCCCGTCGTTCCACAGGGTCACCAGGGTGCGGCCCCAGTCGCCATTCCAGGTCGGGGCGCGGTCGTAGCTCACTGCCGGCCGCAGCTGGTTCTCCGGGGCCACGCCCACGGCGAACGGGATTGGAGAGAGGATGCCGCGGGCGACGAAGACACCCTGGATCGCGGCCACGTCCGCGC
>CAYHRW010000157.1:0-6757 GCA_964359105.1 uncultured bacterium | reverse complement strand
GAGGCCGGCACCGACGTGCGCATCGCGCAGGAGATGCTGCTCGGCATCGGCGGCGCGCGCGCCCTGAACTGGCTCGGCATCCCGATCTCGACCTACCACTTCAACGAGGGCCACGCGGTGTTCGCGGGCGCCGAGACCATCGCCGACCGCATGGAAGGCGGCATGACCTTCCCCGAAGCGTGGGCCGAGACGCGCCGGCAGATCGTGTTCACCACCCACACGCCGGTGAAGGCCGGCAACGAGGAGCACCAGATCAAGGACCTGCGCCGCATGGGCGCGTGCCTCCAGCTCTCGGGCGCGGAGATGCGCGACATCGGCGGCGACCCGTTCAACATGACGGTGGCGGGCCTGCGGCTCGCGCGCATCGCGAACGCGGTCTCCGAGCTGCACGGCGAGACCGCGCGCACCATGTGGAAGCACGTCGAGAACGCCGCGCCGATCGTGTCGGTCACGAACGGCGTGCACCAGCCGACCTGGCAGTCGCCCGAGATCCGCGACGCCGCGTCCGACCCCGCGAGCCTGTGGGCCGCGCACGAGGCGCACAAGCGCGCGCTGGTCGCGCTCATCGAGGAGCGCGCTCGCGTGAAGGTGGACCCCGACGGGCTCCTGATCGGCTTCGCGCGCCGCGCCGCGGGTTACAAACGCTCCGACCTGATCCTGCGCGACGAGGAGCGGTTGAAGTGGCTGCTCGCGAAGCGCGCCAGCATCGTGCTCTCGGGCAAGGCGCACCCCGACGACAAGTTCGGCAAGACCATCGTGCAGCGCCTGGTCGCCGCGGCCGGGAAACACCCGGGCCGCGTGGTCTACCTCGAGAACTACGAAATGGTGCTGAGCCGCGCGATGACGCGCGGCTGCGACGTGTGGCTCAACAACCCGATCCGGCCGCTCGAGGCGAGCGGCACCTCGGGCATGAAGGCGGGGATGAACGGCGTCTTGAACCTGAGCATCCTGGACGGCTGGTGGCCCGAGGCCTGCGAGCACGGTGTGAACGGCTGGGCCATCGGAGACAGGCTGTCGGGCGACGACGAGCGCGACCTCGCCTCGCTCTACGGCACGCTCGAGAAGGACGTGCTCCCCGCGTGGGCCGACCGCGCGCGCTGGGTGCGGATGATGCAGGCCAGCATCGAGACCTGCACCACGCGCTTCTCATCCGACCGCATGGTGCGCGACTACTTCGCGAGGATGTACGTGACGGACGGGGCCGGGTCGTCCGCGTCGCCGGCCGTCACCGATCCGCTGCCGCAGCCGGTTCCCGGAAGCGGCGCCCCCGGAAGCGGCGCTTGACCGCGGCGCACCGCGGCCGGTAGCCTCTTGCGCATGAAGAACCGCGCGTCCTACGCCTGCGCCTACGCTTACCCCCCGCGGGGGTGGGCCTCGGCGTGACGTAGCGACGTTCCGCGCTCGACCCACTTCCGCTCGCGGAGGTGGGTCTTTCGTTCCCCCTCCGCGGCATCTCCGAGGGAGGGAACATGTCCGCCGAAATCCCGGCTGCGGCCCCGACCATCGCCGCGGTGCGCGGCGCGGTGCAGGCGCGCGCCAACACCGCCGCCGACATCCTCGAGGCCACCACGCGGCTCCTGCTCGCGCTGCTCGAGGCCAACCACCTCGCGCCCGAGCGCATCGTGAGCGCGGTCTTCACCACCACCGAGGACCTCGACGCCGACTTCCCGGCCCACGCCGCGCGCCGGCTGAGCTGGACCGACGTGCCGATGCTCAACGCGCGCGAGATCCCGGTGCCGGGCGCGATGGAGCGCGTGGTGCGTGTGCTCCTCACGGTGCGCGACGTGGCGCGCGGCGCGCGGCTGGCACCGGTCTACCTCGACGGCGCCGCGGCGCTGCGGCCCGACCTGGTGCGGCGCGCGGCGCCGGAACGCGGCGCACCCGCGCGCCGGCTCGCACTCATCGGCCTCGGGCAGATCGGCGGCTCGATCGGGCTCTCGCTCGCGGGGCGCGCAGCCTGGCATCGCGTCGGCTTCGACGCCGACGCCGTCACCACGGGGCGCGCGTTCGCGGCCGGCGCGGTGGACCAGGTCGCGCCGACGCTCGCCGCGGCCTGCGCGGGCGCGGAGATCGCGGTGATCGCCACGCCGGTGGACACGCTGCCGGCGCTGATCGAGCAGGCGACCGCCGCGCTCCCGCCCGGCGCCGCGCTCCTCGATACCGGCAGCGCGCGCGGACCCGTCACGCCGGCGCTCCGGCGCGCCGCGGCGCGCGGCATCGTCGCGGTGGGCGGCCACCCGATCGCCGGCCACGAGGGCCGCGGCTTCGCGGCCGCGCGCGCCGGCCTGTTCGCCGGCGCGGCGTTCGCGCTGCTGCCCGTGCGTGGCGCGGTGCCCGAGGTGGTGCAGGCGCTGGTGCGCGATCTGGGCGCGCGACCCGTGGAGGTGGAGCCCGGGGCGCACGACCGGGCGCTCGCGCGCACCAGCCACCTCCCCTACCTGATGGCGTGCGCGCTGCGCGCGCTGGGCGGCGAAGAGGCGGCCCGCGGCCTCGCGGGCCCGGGCTACCGCGACATGACGCGGCTCGCCGCGAGCGACCCGCAGATGGCCGAGGCGTATTGCCGCGCGAACGCGCGCGAGGTCGCCGGCGCCTGGCGCGCGCTGCGCGAGGCGCTCGACCGGCGCATCGCCGCGCTCGACTAGTTACCCCGCGACCTCCTCCGGCGCCACCTTCACCGCCGCGAGCGCGGCGAGGTATTCCTCGGGCAGCCGGTGGTGGCGCGCGCCGCGCAGGATGGCGTCGAGATAGCGCCGCGAGGGCGGCCCGGGGTTGGCGGGATGCGCCAGGTAGGTCGCGGCGCGGATGCGGCGTGGCACCGAGCCGTCGTCGGGCCGCACCAGGTCCACGGTCACCTGGACGCGGTCGTAGATGTTGTGCGGGCCGCCTTCGGCGCGGAACCCCTCGTAGCCGTCGAGCGCGCGCGCGTCCTCGTCGTCCAGCTCGAACAGCATCCCCCACACCGTGGAGGTGTGGGCGGGCTGCACGCTCGCCACCCCGCCGCCCCAGCGGTTCGAGTAGAGCGGGAAGGTCAGCCGGTGGTCGTACAGCGCCGCGAGCCCGACCACGCGGTGACGCGGGCAGCGTTCGCGCATCTGCTCGGGGTCGAGGTTCGAGCCGTAGGCGAAGTAGAGCATCGGGCCTCCTGACGGGGCCGTGGGGGAGACTGCGGCGCCAGCATACAGCGGAACGGGTGCGCCGCGCGCGGTGGACTCGCCCCGGAGCGCCGGATAAGATGCCGGCTCCCGGCGCCAGCGGCCGTCGCGCGCCCTCACCTTCCGCTGCGGAGACCCGATCGATGGCTGTGGATCTGCTCGCTTTCGGCCCCCATCCCGACGATGCGGAGATCGGCTGCGGCGCGATGCTCCGCAAGATGAAGGACCTCGGGCACACCACCGGGATCATCGACATGACCACCGGCGACATGGGCTGGGGCACCCCCGAGACACGGTTGAAGGAGTGCGCCGACGCCGCGCGCATCCTCGGGCTCGACGTGCGCGAGAACCTCGACCTCGGCGACTGCCGCATCGAGGACACCTTCGAGAACCGCTGCAAGGTCGCGGGCGTCATCCGCAGGCACCGGCCGCAGGTCGTGCTCGCGCCCTACTACAACCTGCCGATCGGCCGCGGGCTCGGCCACAACGACCACTACAAGACCGGGCAGATCGTCGCGAACGCCTACAACCTCGCGCATCTGCGCAAAGCGCCGGTGGAAGGCGAGCCCTGGCAGGCGAAGGCGATCTACTACTACTTCCTGCCGCTCGGCGTGTCGCCCACCTTCATCGTGGACGTCTCGGACACCTACGACGCCTGGATGAAGGCGCTCGACTGCCATCAGAGCCAGTTCCACAACCCCGAGCGGCCGCGCCCCGCGGAGCTGCCGCAGGTCCACGACCTGTTCCAGTCGTTCGCGCGCTACTGGGGCTGGCAGATCGGGGTCAGGTACGGACAGGCCTTCCTGTCCACCGGGCCGCTCCGGGTGGGCGACCCGCTCACGCTGGTCAGGGACGTGGTCCCACGTCCCTGAGTCCGCGCGGCGCTGCCACGCCGCGGGAGAGTCCGGAGTCCCGATGCGCCCGCTCCTGAAGCGCGCTCTTCCCGTCCCGATGCTGGCGCTGCTGCTCGCGACCGGCGCCCCGGCGACCGCCGCGCCGGCGGGACCGGCCGACGGGCAGCTCGAGCGCCTCGCCGACGAGTACCTGGACGGCTGGCTCGCGCGCCGTCCCGACCTTGCGACGCGGTTCGGGCTCCATCGCGACGACGCGCTCCTCGTGCCGGTGTCCCAGGCCACGCTCGCCGAGGACGCCGCGCGGGTGCGTTCTCTCCAGGCGCGCCTGGCCGCCATCCCGCGCGACCGGCTCTCGTCCGGGCGCGCGCTCGACCGCGACCTGCTCGCCGCCCGGCTCGCCCGCGCGCGGCTCGACCTCGAGGCGCTGCGTCCCTTCGAGCGCGCCCCCGGCGCTTACGTCGAGCTGGTGGCGGGCTCGGTGCAGTCGCTGCTCGAGCGCGACTCCGCTTCGCCGTGCTCGCGCGTGCGCGCGGTGGCGGCGCGGCTGGAGCTGGTGCCCGAGGTGCTGCGCGCGGCGCGCATCAACCTGCGCGACCCGTCGCGGCTCGCCATCGAGGAGGCGATCGAGCGCTTCGAGGGCACGCTCCGGCTCTACCGCGAGGCGCTGCCCGCGCTGGCGGCGCACTGCCGCGACGAGCGCGCCCAGGCCGACTTCGCCGAGGCCGACACCACCGCGATCCGGGCGGTCGAGGACTTCCTCGCCGTCCTGCGCGAAGACCTGCTGCCGCACGCGACCGACGACTTCGCGGCCGGCGACCAGGCGCTGCGCGGCCTGATCGCGGCCGATGAGCACGAGCGGATCTCGCCCGATTCGCTGCGTGCGGCGGGCGAGCTCGAGATGGACTCGACGCGCGCGCGCATGGTGCGGCTCGCCGGGCGCATCACGCCGGGCGGGGGAGTTCCGGCCGCGCTCGATTCGCTGCGCGCGCACGCCCCCGCGGAGACGGCGCTGGTCGCGACGATGTCGTCCGCGGTCGCGGGCGTGCGCGCCTTCCTCGGGCGGCACGCGATCGTGACGCCACCCGAGCGCGAGAACCTGCGGGTGCGCGAGGCCCCGCCCTTCGCGCGAGCGGCCGACCGCATCGCGCTGGACGCGCCCGGGCCCTGGGAGCGCGAGGGGGCCGAGGCCGGCCTCGAGCTGGTCCCGATCGGGTCCGGCTGGAGCGAGGAGCGCAGGCGCGAGCATCTCTCCCTCTTCGACCCGTGGTCGGCAGCCGTGGCCGCCATCCACGAGGCGGTGCCCGGGCGCTACCATCAGGCGCTGGCGGCGCGGCGCGCGCCCTCGCGGCTGCGCCGGGCGGTGGACTGTGCCGAGAGCGTCCACGGGTGGGCGGACTACTGCGAGGCGATGATGATCGAGCAGGGCTTCGGCGGCGGCGACCCGCGCTATGGATTCGCGCAACAGGCGATCGCCCTGCGGCGCCTCGGGCGCTTCATCGCGGCCATTGATCTGCACACCCGGCAGGCCACACTGGAGCAGGCGGCCGCGATGCTCGAGGCGCGCTGCTACCTTTCGCCCGCCGAGGCGCTGCGCGAGGCCCGCCGCGCGGCGCTCGACCTGGAGCATGCGATCGCCGGCACGGTCGGGCGCTGGCGCCTCCTGTGGCTGCGCGGCGAGCTCGAGCGCGCGCTGGGGCCCCGCTTCCAGCTCAGGGCGTTCCACGATGCCTTCCTGCGCCTGGGCCGCGTGCCGCTGCGGGCGGCGCGCGCCGCGCTGCTCCGTGAGCTGGTCGGTGGGCCGGAGGGACGGAAGCCGTGATCGAGCGCTTCGCCGGGCGCTACGCGCTGCTCAAGCGCCTGGGCCAGGGCGGCATGGGCGAGGTGTTCCTGGCGCGCGACCTGGCGACCGGGGCGGAGTGCGCGCTCAAGCGCCTGATCGCGGTGCCGGCGCGCGGCGACGGCGGAGGCCCCGCGCTCGACCCTGGCGTGATGCTGCGCGAGTTCGAGGCGCTGACGCGCGTGCGCCACCCGGCGGTGGTGGCGGTCCACGAGCTGGGCTTCGCTCCCGACGGCGCGCCCTACTTCACCATGGAGTACGTGCCCGGGCTCGCCTCCGACCGCGCGCTCGCGCGCGGCGACTGGCCGGCGCTGTTCTTCACCGCCGCGCAGGTCGCGCACGGGCTCGAGGCGCTCCACGCGGCGGGGGTCTGCCACGGCGACCTCAAGCCCTCGAACCTGCTGGTGGTGCCGGGCATCGCGCCCGACGCGCTGCCGGCCGGCGTGCGGCTGGTGGACTTCGGGCTGGCCGCGCTGCTCGGCCAGGCGATGCGCGGGCACCGGGGCACGCCCGGCTACGCCGCGCCCGAGGTGGTGCGCGGCGAGAGCCCCGGGCCTGCGGCCGACCTCTACGGGCTCGGCGCCACGCTCTACACGCTGGTCGCCGGACACGGCGCGTTCGCCGGACAGGCGAGCAGCGAGCTGCTCCAGCGCCAGCAGGCCGGCCCGCCGCCCGCGCTCGCGCTCGAGGAGGCGGGCGCGCCGCCCGCGCTGGTCCAGCTGGTGCTGCGGCTGATGGCGCCGCTCCCCGCCGAGCGCCCGCGCGACGCGCGCGAGGTGCGGCGCGAACTGGAGCGCATCCATCCCGCGGCGCGCCGCCCGCTCGCCGAGCGGCTGCAGACCGTGGTGGTGGTCGGCCGCGAGCGCGAGCTGGCGCTGCTCGAGCGCCGGCTTGCGCAACCCGGCCGACGCCCG
>CAYHRW010000156.1:4679-6840 GCA_964359105.1 uncultured bacterium | reverse complement strand
TTGAGAGCGCGGTCTGCCGGCAGGCCCCGGTGTTGTAGAGCTGCCACCAGTCGGGGAGCGTGTCGCTCTGGGCCTGCACATCGACGATGATCTCGACGCCGACGAAGCTGTCCTGGGCGGCGGCAACGATGAACGACCCCCACGCCACCCGGGAACCAGAATTCGTGTTGCAGGCGAAGGTCTTGCTCTGGGTCCCGCCTTCTGAAGCGCAGGCGTCCCAGGAGAAGTTCACGCCGGCCGCACAGGCCTCCGCAGCCAGCACCGCCGCTCCGAACATGAGAATCAGCACGACCAGTGGGAACTTCATGCTCGCCTCCTTGTCGGGTGCCTGCTGCCGCGACGGATCGGACGCCGGCCTGACCGCACCGCACGGAGCGACTGCTGCGGGCAGCCGAGGCCGGCTGCCTACGACTTCCTCGAGGCATTGTTGTTGGATCGCCGTGTGGCCGGGGTCGAGCGGTGGGTCAATCAACGCGGGTATCCGACCGGCGGCCGGGCATACGAGATCCGCAATAATCCGCACAATGCCGATGCGCAGAGCAGTACGAACCCCTGCGCCTTGCCATGGCTACGGTACCTTTGGCTACCTGAGTGCGGTAGGAGGGCGCCCGTGAAGAACTCCCCCCCGGGGGTCCCAGGGGCGCCGGCGTGGAGCGTGGACCGGGCGGCGCGCTCGCCCTCTACGCCGGGCCCGCCGCGGGCGGCGGGCCGCCTTCGGACGGCGCGCGCTCCGCTTCCTCCGCGGCCTCGCGCTCCGCGGCCACGATGCGCGCCCATTCCGCGGAGTGCTCGTGGCGCAGCTGCTCCTCGCCGATCTTCCCGCTGATCCAGGTCCAGTTCATCGGGTAGACGTCGGGGTTCAGCACGTTCTGGTAGATGTGCCACACCAGGATGGCGAGGAACGCGAGCCACGCCTCGTAGTAGTGGACCAGCGTGGCCAGGTCGAGCACCCACTTCGCCAGGTACTGCAGCGACTGGTTCTCGAACCACAGCACGAAGCCGGTCACGGTCATCACCACCGTCCCCCACACCAGCGCCCAGTACTCGGACTTCTCGATGTAGCCGAAGCGCTCGAACGCGGGCGGCGAGGGGCGCTTCCCGGCCAGGTAGAGCAGGTTCTCGAACAGGTCCTTCACGTCCTTGAACCGCGGCAGCAGCGCGAGCAGCGTGCCGCGCCCGCGCTGCGTGAACGCGTAGCCGGCGTGGAGCGCCGTCGCCGCCAGCATCACGATCGCGGCGCCGCGGTGGATGAGGCTCCTCCACGCGTAGCCGCCCTCGAGCCGCGCCAGCCAGGCGAACGGCCACGACTCGGGGAACTTGAGCGCGAACCCGGTATAGACCAGCGTGAAGAAGCTGGTCAGCAGCAGCAGGTGCTGGAGGCGCTCGAAGCGGGTCATGCGCAGGAACCAGCGCGGCGAGCCGTGATGCGCGGCGGGCGCGCCGAGGTGGCGCTGCCAGTGGGACTTGAGCTTCTTCGCGAAGTCGAGGCCGTTGTGCAGCACCATGAAGCCGATGGTCCCGAAGATGAGGACCAGGTAGGCGAGGCGCGCGTAGTAGAGGACGGGGTTGTCCGGCGTGGCCATCGCCACGTGCACCGGGCCCATCGCGAACCGGGCGCCGGCGCCGGGGTGGCACTTGCCGCAGGTCTCGGGCAGGCGCTGCGGGCTCACCGCCGAGCGCGGGTCGCTGGAGGGCAGCACGTCGTGGTAGCCGTGGCAGCTCGCGCAGTTCGCCACGGCGGGTGAGCCGCCGCGCGCCGCCAGCCCGTGGAAGCTGTCCTTGTAGGTGCTGAGCCGCCCGGCCGGGAGCCCGTAGGTCTCGCGGATCACGGTGGCTTCGTGGCAGCGCGAGCAGGTCTCGGCGACATGCCCCGCCACCACCGGCGAGGCCGGGTCGTGCGTCCCGCGGATGCGGTGCTCGCCGTGACAGTCGGTACACATCGGCGCCGCCGTCACTCCGGCGCGCAGCGCGGTGCCGTGGATGCCGGCGCGGTAGGCGGCGGTCTCCTGCGCATGGCACTTGCCGCAGGTGGACGGGACGTTCATGCGGTAGATCGAGGACACGGGATCGGTGACGCGCTTGAGCCGGTGGCTCTCGTGGCAGTCATTGCAGGTCGCGGCGCGCGGGTTCGCCGAGCGTCCATGCACGCTCCGGGAGTAGA
>CAYHRW010000156.1:2590-4579 GCA_964359105.1 uncultured bacterium | reverse complement strand
TTGCAGGTCGCGGCGCGCGGGTTCGCCGAGCGTCCATGCACGCTCCGGGAGTAGAGCGCGTAGGCCTCGGGGATGGTGATCTTGCGGCGCGCCATGAGCGCGCGGTCGGCGTGACAGCGGGCGCAGGTCTTCGCCAGGTTGGCGCGGCTGACCGGCGCGGCGGGGTCGCGGTGCGACCGGATGGAGTGGAACTCGCCGTGGCAGTCGCGGCAGGTCGAGGCTTCCGGGTCGCCCTTCGCGAGCGCCACGCCGTGCACGCTGCCGTGGTAGTCCTCGCTCGCTCGCGCGTGGCACGCGGCGCACGCCGCGGTGCCGGTCCTGGCCGCGGGACGCACGTTGTGCGTGCCGTGGCAGCCGGTGCAGCTCGCCCCGCCCGGCGCTGCCGCGGCGCCCGCGTGCACGCTCTGCCCGATCGCGCCCGCCTCCGCGGTGTGGCACGCGCCGCACCGCACCGCAGGGAGCTTCGGCTCGTGCGGGATGGCCGTTATGCCGCGGTGGCAGTCCACGCACGCTCGCTTCGCGTGCGGCGAGGCCGCGAGTGTCCTGAGGTCCACGGCGAGCGAGCCGGTGCGCCCCGGGCCGCTGCGCGCCAGCGTCCGGTCCGAGTGGCACGACATGCACACGTCGTCGGGGACGACCTCGGCGCGCGCGCGGACGAAGCAGAGCGCGACCAGGAATGCGGCCGCGAGGCCCGCGTGCCAGGGGCGCGACCACCCGGAACCCGGCCTTCCATGGGCGCCGCCGGGGGCCCGGCGAGCGCGGATGTGGAGGATGCCGCCTCTGGACTCCATACCGACCCTGATTGGGGGGTGTGGACGGACCGCGACACTCCGCAAACGCAAAGAGCGGACCATACAGCATTTCCGCAGTCCGGAGCCGGGGCCGGCTGTCCGCCCGCGAGTTCCGCAGGCGCACCGGCAGGTATCCGAAGAGCGCCCTCGACTTGTGGGGTGCCAATTCAGTAAAACTACTGACAGGCGTGGCAGGCTCCTCTCGGTGCCTGCCGCGTGGATGAAGCGCCCCACGACGTGATTCCACGCGACTGTCGGCCTGCGCGCCGGGGGGTGGTCCGGCCCGCTCCTTGCTGCCCTTCAGCAGGGGATCGGGTGTCGCGCCCGGCGGGACCGCGGTCGTGGCACGAGCCGGGAAGGGACGAGAGCAGGGAATCGGCTTCCACACTGCGGAGGAGGACTCATGTTCAGAAGGATCCTGGCACTCGGAGTCGCGGCGGGCGTCACGTTCGCCCTCGCCGCCTACGCCGCCGACCCGGCGGGCCCCGATTATGTCGGCATGACCAAGTGCAAGATGTGCCACGCGAAGCAGTACAAGGCGTGGGCCGAGACCAAGCACGCCAAGGCCTTCGCCAGCCTCAAGGCGGCCGACGAAGCGACCATCAAGAAGATGGCCGACACGCTCAAGGCCGAGGTCAAGGACCATCCCGAGACCAACGAAGCCTGCGTGAGCTGTCACGTCACGGGCTACAAGAAGCCGGGCGGTTACCCCGCCGCGGACAGCCTGAAGACCGCGGCGGTCACGAACGTGACCTGCGAGGCCTGCCACGGCCCGGGCAGCAAGCACGTCAAGTCCACGATGGCCGAGAAGAAGAAGACGATGGAGGCCGGCATGCCGACCGCGGCCACCTGCCAGACGTGCCACACCGCCGAGATCAGCCCGAAGTTCGACTTCGATGCGACGAAGAAGGGCGTGCACCCGGTGGCGGCGGCGCCCGCGAAATAGCCGGCGTCGCGCGCCGGAACCCGGCGCCCCTCGAGGCTGCGCATGACCGGACGTGACGAAGGGGAGCAGGGGGCTCCGGAAGCGAGCGGGAACGGGGGTGGGGTGGACGGGATCGTCCGCGAGACGGACGGAGGACTTTCGACCGCGGGCCGGACTGCATCGCGCAGGCCGGCCCGCGGCTTCGTTCTCCCTGCGCTCGCGCTCGCCGCGCTGGTGGCGGCGCTGGCCGGCGCGGCCCGCGGGGCGGCGCCC
>CAYHRW010000156.1:0-2580 GCA_964359105.1 uncultured bacterium | reverse complement strand
AGCAACGCCCGCAGAAGACAAGCCGCCGACTCGTGAGCAGTACGAGTCCTACGAGGCGTTTCTCGACGCGAAGGCGGAGTACACGGGAAAGAAAGCGGCGCACGAATACCGCCAGAAAGCGGACGCAGAACAGAAAGAGCGCACGGCGCGCGAAGCGCGCGCCCGACACGCCGCCGCGCTTCGACGCGGCCGGGCTGCGCGCCTCGCCGCACGCGGCGCTGTCGTGCGCGGCGTGCCACGCCGATCTCGAGGGCAGGGAGTTCCCGCACGAGCAGAAGCCGGCCCGGGTGCCGTGCGGGGCGTGCCACACCGCCGAGCTCAAGCAGTACACCGAGAGCCTGCACGGCCAGGCGGCCGCGCGCGGCGAGAAGCTCGCGCCGGGCTGCAAGGACTGCCACGGGCGCCACGACGTGCTGCGCCCGTCCGACCTCCGCTCGGTCACGAACACGGTCAACATCCCGCAGCTGTGCGGGCGCTGCCACCACGAGGGCTCGCCGGTCCAGATCATCTACCACATCCCGCAGGACTCGATCCTCCAGAACTACTCGGAGTCCATCCACGGCGAGGGGCTTTACAAGAAGGGCCTCCTCACCACGGCCGTGTGCACGAGCTGCCACACCGCGCACCACGTGCTGCCCCACACCGACGCGCGCTCCAGCATCGCCCGCCAGAACGTGGCCGCGACCTGCATGCAATGCCACGTCCGCATCGAGGTCGTGCACCGCAAGATCATCCAGGGCGCGCTGTGGGAGAGCCGGCCGAACGCCATCCCCGCCTGCGTGGAGTGCCACCAGCCGCACCGCGCCCGCCGCGTGTTCTACACCAAGGGCATGGCGGACCGCGACTGTCTCTCCTGCCACGAGAAGCGCGACCTGGTCGCTCGGCGCGGCGCCACGACCGTCTCGCTGTACGTGGACGCGGCGGAGCTGGCGCGGTCCCGGCACAGCAGGATCGCCTGCGCCCAGTGCCACAACGAGGCGCAGCCCTCCGAGGTGCGCCCGTGCGCCACCATCCAGCACAGGGTGGACTGCTCGGTGTGCCACGCCGAGGTGGTGGACACCTACCGGCAGAGCACGCACGGCCAGCTCGCGGCGAAGGGCAGCCCGGACGCGCCGCTGTGCCGCGACTGCCACGGCACGCACGGGACCCTCGGCCGCCTGCAGTCGGACGCGCCCACCTACTCGCAGCACGTCCCCAACCTGTGCGGACGCTGCCATCGCTCGGGCCAGAAGGCGGCGGTGCGCTACCAGGGGCCCGAGAAGCAGGTCGTTGAGCACTACGTCGAGAGCATCCACGGCAAGGGCCTGCTCGAGAGCGGGCTCACCGTGACCGCGACCTGCGTGGACTGCCACACCTCGCACGGCGAGCTGCCGCATGCGAATCCGGCCTCGAGCGTGAACCCGGCGAACGTGGCGCGGACCTGCGCGCAGTGCCACCGCGGGATCTACGAGCTGTACGCGAACAGCGTGCACGCGCCGGCCGTCACGAAGACCAAGAAGGCGTTGCCGACCTGCTCGGACTGCCACTCGGCGCACACCATCCGGCGCACCGACCGCGAGGACTTCCGGCTCAACATCATGAGCCAGTGCGGGCGGTGCCACGAGGCGCTGGCGAAGACCTACTTCGAGACCTATCACGGCAAGGTCTCGAAGCTCGGTTACCTCAAGACCGCGAAGTGCTACGACTGCCACGGCGCGCACGACATCCTGCCGAACTGGAACCCGAGGTCGCACCTGAGCCGCGCGAACATCGTGAAGACCTGCGGCCACTGCCACCCCGGCTCGAACCGCCGCTTCGCCGGCTACCTCACGCACGCGACGCACCACGAGCCGCGCCGCTACCCGGCCCTGTTCTGGGTGTTCTGGGGCATGACCGGGCTGCTGGTCGGCACGTTCACGCTGGCGGGACTGCACACGCTGGCCTGGCTGCCGCGCTCGCTCCAGTACCGGCGCGAGCTGGAGCGCGAGCACGCCACCGAGAGCGCGCAGCACGTGCGGCGCTTCCCGCCGCTCTACCGCAACCTGCACCTGATGGTGATCGTGAGCTTCATCGGGCTGGCACTCACCGGGATGACGCTCAAGTTCTCGTACACGCCGTGGGCCTTCGTGCTCTCACGCGTGCTCGGCGGCTTCGAGGCGGCGGGTTTCATCCACCGCGTGTGCGCGGTGATCACCTTCGCCTACTTCTTCCTGCACGTGCGCGACATGATGCGGCGCAAGAAGCAGAGCCGGATGTCGTGGAAGAAGTTCGTCGCCGGCTCGAGCGGGATGCTCCCGGGCCGGACCGACCTCAAGGAGTTCTGGCAGTCGGTCAAGTGGTTCGCCGGCAGGGGCCCGCGGCCGCGTTACGGGCGCTGGACCTACTGGGAGAAGTTCGACTACTTCGCGGTGTTCTGGGGCGTGGCGATGATCGGCTCGACCGGGCTGCTGCTGTGGTTCCCGACCTTCTTCACGATGCTGCTGCCCGGCTGGTTCATCAACGTCGCGACCATCATCCACAGCGACGAGGCGCTGCTGGCGGTGGGCTTCATCTTCACCGTGCACTTCTTCAACACCCACTTCCGCCCCGAGAAGTTCCCGA
>CAYHRW010000155.1:0-6926 GCA_964359105.1 uncultured bacterium | reverse complement strand
CGCGTTCGTGGCGACCGACTGCGGCGCGGTGCTCGACGCCGCGCTCGCGAGCCTGGGGGCCGACATCGAGACGAGCGGCGCGCGGATCACGCGCGGGCCGCTGCCGGAAGTCACGGCCGACCCCGGGCAGCTCGTGCAGCTCTTCCAGAACCTGATCGCGAACGCCATCCGCTATCGCGGCGGCGCGCGGCCCGAAGTGACGGTCTCAGCCGAGCGCGAGGGTGGCGCGTGGCGCTTCCGCGTGCGCGACAACGGCCCCGGCATCCCGCCCGAGCTGGGCGAGCGCGTGCTCCAGCTGCTGCCGCGGGCGCGCGCGGGCGCCGACGGGCGCGGCTCCGGCATCGGGCTCGCGATCTGCCGCACCATCGTCGAGCGGCACGGCGGGACGATCGGGTTCGAATCCGAGCCCGGCCGCGGCACGACGTTCTGGTTCACGCTCCCCGAAGGCCCGCACGACGCGTGAGGCGTCGGCACGGCGGGCGGGCGTCAGCGGCGCCCGGCATCAGCGGCGCTCGGCATGAGGGGCGCGTGGCGGCGGTGGCGCGTGCGCCGCGTCAGCGACGCCGCTTCGCCGGCCGCTTCGTCTTCGGCCTGCGCACCGCCTTCGCACGCGCGGGCTTCCGTGCCGCGCCTCCCGCGGTCGCACGCTCGGCCTGCCGCCACGCGGCGGCGTCGAGCTTCACTTCGGTCGCCCCGAGGTTCTCCTCGAGCTGGGCGACCGAGGTCGCGCCGATGATGGCGCTCGAGACCTCCGGGTGCCGGAGCACCCATGCGATCGCGACCTGCGCCGGCGTGCCGGCGCCACGTTTCGCGCACCACGCCGCGAAACGTTCGGCAGCGGCGACGTTCTCGGGCGTGAGCGCCTTCTCCGAGGACAAGAAGCTCGCGAACGTGCCGGTCGCGCGGCTCCCCTCCGGCTTCACGCCGCCGGCGTACTTGTTGGTGAGCACGCCCTGGGCGAGCGGCGAGTAGACGATGAGCCCGATCCCGGAGCGGCGGCAGAAGGCGACGTGCTCCTCCTCGACGCGGCGGTCGAGCAGGTTCCAGCGCGGCTGGCTCGAGACGAACGTGTCCCAGCCACGCGCCTTCTGGATGGCAACGGCCTGCTGCGCGAGCGGCGGGTGGTGGTCGAAGTTGGAGAACCCGACGTAGCGCGTCTTGCCGGCGCGCACCAGGTCCTCGAAGGCGCGCAGCGTCTCCTCGATGGGCGTGTCCCGGTCGGGCGCGTGCGCCTGGTAGAGGTCCACGTAATCCACGCCGAGGCGGCGCAGGCTCTGGTCCATGGCATCGAAGATGTGCTTGCGCGAGAGGCCCGCCCCGAGCGGGCCTTCCCACATCCGGCCCATCACCTTGGTCGCCACCACCACCTGCTCGCGCGGCAGGTCCCTGAGCGCCCGGCCGAGCACGGTCTCGGCCGCGCCGCGCACGTAGACGTCGGCGGTGTCGAACAGGTTGACGCCGAGGTCGAACGCACGGTGGATGATGCGTACGGCGTCGGCCTCGCCGACCGTGCCCCCGTAGGTGGTCCACGAGCCGAGCGAGATCTCCGAGACCTTGAGACCGGTGCTGCCGAGACGGCGGTAGTTCATGAGTGCTCCGAGGCCGGGGTTGGATCGGGGAGACGGGCGGCGCGCTGCGCGGTCCAGCCGCGCCTCCGGGAGACGGCGCGCATCTTACTCCCTGCACCCGGTGCGCGGTCGAGCCGCACGCCGGGCTTTCACCACCGGCCGCCCGGGGCTAAGCTATCGGCCGCATGCCACGCTCCCCCCTCGATTCCAGCGGAGGCCGTTTCCGCAGCCGGGACTTCGTGCCCTTCGGCCCGCGGCGCCATCCGCGCCCGCGTCCGTTTCTCGAGATGATCCAGGTGGCGTGGGAGAACCGGGACAACCTGCCGTACGCGTGGCGCATCCTCACCCGCGGCGTCTGCGACGGCTGCTCGCTGGGGCCGCGCGGGCTCCGGGACGACGTCATCACCGGCGTCCACCTCTGCATGACGCGCCTGAAGCTCCTCCGCCTGAACACCATCGGCCCGGCGCCCGAGGAGCGCCTGAGCGACCTCGCCGCTCTGCGCGCGCTGTCGAACGAAGAGCTGCACCGGCTCGGGCGGCTCCCGTTCCCGCTCGTCCACCGCGCCGGGAGCGACACGCTCCACCGGCTCTCGTGGGACGAGGCGCTCGGCATCATCGGCGAAGCGCTGCGCGAGGTGCCGGGCGAGCGCATGGGTTTCTTCGCCACCTCGCGCGGGATCGTCAACGAGACCTACTACGCGTTCCAGAAGGCGGCGCGGCTGCTGGGCAGCAACCACCTCGACCTGTGCGCGCGGCTCTGCCACGCGGCGAGCGTGGTGGGGCTGAAGGACACGCTCGGCGTGCCGGCCCCCACCTGCTCGCTCAAGGACATGATCGGCAGCGACCTGGTGGTGATCATGGGTTCGCACCTTTCGAACAACCAGCCGGTCACGACCAAGTACCTCACCTACGCGAAGCGCCAGGGAACCCGCATCCTGGTGGTGAACCCGATGCGCGAGCCGGCGCTCGAGCGCTACTGGGTGCCGAGTGACGTCCGCAGTGCGATCTTCGGCACCAGGCTCATGGACGACTTCTTCCAGGTCGCGGTGGGCGGCGACATCGCGTTCATGAACGGCGTGCTCAAGCACCTGATCGAGCGCGGCTGGTGGGACCGCGAGTTCGTCGCGAGCCGCACCATCGGCTTCGAGGAGCTGAAGGCACACGTGGAGTCGCTCGCGTGGCCCGAGCTGGAGAAGTCCGCGGGCCTCGCGCGTGCCGACATGCTGCGCTTCGCCGAGCAGTACGCGAAGGCGCGCACCTGCGTGTTCGTCTACTCGATGGGGCTCACCCAGCACCGCTTCGGCGTGGACAACGTGAAAGCGCTCGTCAACCTGGCGCTCGCGCGCGGCATGCTGGGGCGCGAGAAGTGCGGGATCATGCCGATCCGCGGCCACTCGGGCGTGCAGGGCGGCGGCGAGTGCGGCGTGGACCCCGAGAAGCTGCCGGGCGGCTTCGAGGTGGCGAGCGAGCAGGACCGCCGCCGCTTCGAGGAGCTGTGGGGCGCGCCGGTCCCGGCGTGGAGGGGCCATCGCACGCTCCAGATGCTCGAGGCCGCACACCGCGGCGAGGTGGACTTCCTCTACTCGCTGGGCGGCAACCTGCTCGAGACCATGCCCGACCGCGCCTACATGGTGGACGCGCTCGCGCGCGTGAAGCTGCGGGTGCACCAGGACATCGTCCTGAACACCTCGTCCCTGCTCCCCGGGCAGACCGTGATCCTGCTGCCGGCGCAGACCCGCTACGAGACGCCGGGCGGCGGCACCGCGACCAGCACCGAGCGGCGCATCCGCTTCACGCCCGAGATCCCCGGGCCGCGCATCGCCGAGGCGCACCCCGAGTGGAGCATCCCGGTCGAGGTGGCATGCGCCGCGCGGCCCGGGCTCGCACCGCTCCTCGCGTGGCGGGAGCCGCGCGAGATCCGCGCCGAGATGGCGCGCGCCATGCCGCTCTACGGCGGGATCGAGAAGCTGGAGCGCGAAGGCCAGTGGGTGCAGTGGGGCGGCGAGCGGCTCTTCACCGACGGCTTCAGCCGCATGCCCGGCGGCCGCGCGCGCTTCGCCTGCGTGCCGCTGCCGCGCGTCGAGGTCCCGCCCGGGAAGTTCTACCTCACCACCCGGCGCGGGAGGCAGTTCAACGGCATGAGCCACGGCGAGCGCGATCACCTCGTGGGCAGCCGCTCGCGGCGTGACGTGCTCATCAGCCCGGCCGACGCTGCACGCATCGGCGCGCGCGCGGGCGGCGAGCTGCTGCTGACCTCCGAGGTCGGCACGTGGGTCGGTGTCGCGCGCCCGGCGCCCATGAAGGAGCGCTGCCTGCAGGCCTACTGGCCCGAGGTCAACGTGCTGATCCCGCGGGTCTTCGACCCGGTCTCGGGCGAGCCCGACTACAACACCTTCGTGACCGCCGAGCCGGTGCTGCCGGTGGCGGGCATGACGCCGGCGCGTGTGGAGGAGCCGGCGCAGGCGGTGGCCCAGCCCGCGATGGCGCACGCGATGGAACGCACGCTCAAGCCCCAGCCGGAGGCGCGATGAAATCGGCGCGCCTCGCCATCCTGAGCGGTCTGCTGCTCGTGCTCGCGGTGCGCGCGGCCGGCGCGGCGACGCAGCCGCTGCCTTCGTTCGACGGCTGGCAGAAGCTGCTGCGCGACTACCTCACCGTCACCTCGCCCAGGGGCGCGCCGCTCGAGACGCGCCTCGACTACGCGCGGCTCGCCGCGGCGCGCGACGGGCGCGAGCGGCTGGCGCGCGTCCGCGCCGAGCTGCTCTCCGTGCCGCCTGCGAAGCTCGACGACCGCGCGCGTCTTGCCTGGGCGATCGACAGCTACAACTTCCTGGTCGTCGAAAGCGTGGTGGACTTCCTGCGCCGCCCGAGCGGCGCGCGTCACGGGAGCGTGCGCGACATGAACGACTCGACCGGGACGTTCTTCACGCGCCCGGTCGCGGAGCTCGAAGGGAAGAAGTACTCGCTCAACGCCTTCGAGGAGGCGTTCGTGTTCCCGTGGCGGCAGACGACGAGAACGCCGCCCTCGCGCTGGGCGATGGACCCGCGCGCCCACTTCGCGCTGGTGTGCGCCGCGGCGGGCTGCCCGCCGCTCTCGCCGCGGGCCTACCTGTCCGACTCGCTCGACGCGCAGCTCGACCGCGCGGTGCGCAACGCATTGGCGAGCCCGCGGCACCTGCGCTGGGACGAGGCCACCGGCGTGCTCGAGGCGAGCGAGATCTTCGAGTGGTACGTGTGGGACTTCCAGCCGCTCGACGAGATGCTGCGGTTCATCTCGGCCTACGCGCCGCCAGCGATCGGGGACGGGATGCTGCGGAAGAAGGTGGAGCGCATCACGCGGTACATCCCCTGGGACTGGAAGCTGAACCAGACCCCGCGGTAGCCGCGGGCGCGACCCTCAGCGCATCCCGAACGCGTGCAGCGCGGCCCACACGGCCGCCGCGATCGCCGCGGCCGCCGGCATGGTGAGCACCCAGGCCCACACGATGCGGCCGGCCACGCCCCACTTCACCGCCGAGAACTTCTGCGTGGAGCTCACCCCCACGCCCACGATCGCGCCCGTGATCGTGTGGGTCGTCGAGACCGGGATGCCTGCCGCGGTCGCGCCGAACAGGGTGATGGCGCCTGCGGTCTCGGCGCAGAACCCGCCCACGGGCTGCAGCTTGGTGATGTTCATGCCCATGGTCTTCACGATCCGCCATCCGCCGAACAGCGTGCCGAGCGCGATCGCCGCGTGGCTGATGAGCACCACCCACAGCGGCACATGAAACTCCCCGTGGAGCTGGCCGGTCGAGTACAGCAGCGCAGTGATGATGCCCATCGTCTTCTGTGCGTCGTTGCCGCCGTGGCCCAGGCTGTAGGCGGAAGCCGACACCAGCTGGAGCCGGCGGAACCACTTGTCCACTCTGCGAGGCGTCGCGCGCCGAAAACCCCACATCACACCCACCATGATGATAAACCCGGCCACCAGTCCGATCACCGGCGCCAGCACCATGAACTGGGCGATTCGAATCAACCCCTTCACCACGACGGCTTGAGGTCCGGACGCGACCAGCGCGGCGCCCGCAAGCCCGCCGATGAGTGCGTGGGAGGAAGAGGTGGGCAAGCCAAGCCACCAGGTGATGATGTTCCAGAGCAGCGCACCAAGGACCGCGGCGAGGATCAGCAGCGGCGTCACCACGCCGGGATCCACGACGCCCTTGCCGATGGTCTTGGCCACGTGCACGCCGAACACGACGAAGGCGATGAAGTTGAAGAACGCCGCCCACACCACCGCCCAGCGCGGCGTCAGCACGCGCGTGCTCACCACGGTGGCGATGGAGTTGGCGGCGTCGTGGAAGCCGTTGCTGAAGTCGAAAGCCAGCGCGACCAGGATGATCGCGGCGATCCCGAGCGGCAGGTCGGGGATCATCGGCTCTTGAGGACGATCGCTTCGATCGTGTTCGCCACGTCCTCGCACTGGTCGGCCGCGTTCTCGAGCCGGCCGTAGATCTCCTTCCAGCGGATGACGTCGAGGAAGTCGTGCTTGCCGTTGAACAGGTCGGCCACCGCCTGGCGCGAGAGGCCATCGGCCTCGTTCTCGAGGCGGTTGATCTCGATGGTGAAGGACATCAGGCCCTTGAAGTCCTTGAGGTGATCCACGGCCTTCCCGATCTGCACGCCCGCGTCCGCAACGATGCGCGTGAGCTCCCGGGCCTGGGGCGTGGTGTTCTGGATCTTGAACAGCACGATGCGGCTCGCGATCGCCTCGACCGCATCGAGCACGTCGTCGAGCCCGCTCGCCAGGTCGTGGATGTCGTCGCGCTCGAGCGGAGTGATGAACGTGCGGTTGAGCCGCTCGAACAGCTCGTGCGCCACCAGGTCGCCCTGGTGCTCGATGTCCTTGAGCGCCTTCGCGCGCTCCTCGAGCCGGTCGAACTTCTCCATCATCTCCTGGAGCTGCTCGCAACCCTGGCGCACGAGGGCGGCCTGGCGGGTGAACAGCGCGAAGAAGTTCTCGTCCTTCGGGAACAGGGAGAACATCGGGGAGCCTCGTCGTGTGAGGGGGTCTGTCCCGTGGTCGCGGAGTGGTTCGGTGCGGCGAGACGGATAGCACGGGGACGGCCTTCCGGCAACTGCCTCGCCCGCCGCGGCTTTCCACGGGGCCGGATGCCGGTGCTATGCTGCCGGCACTCCTCGCTCCGCATCCCCGATGAACGCAACGACACCCTCACCGGAGGTGCCCCCGTGAAGCTCCGCCCGCTCCTTCTCGTCGCCGCGGCTCTCGCCGTCCTCGCCCCACCGACCCGGGCCGCCTCGAAGAACTGGACGATCGCCGACATCCTCGCTCTCAAGGTCGTGAGCGATCCGCAGGTCTCC
>CAYHRW010000154.1:0-6946 GCA_964359105.1 uncultured bacterium | reverse complement strand
CGCGTACGACGCGGGCGCGACGGGGAGGACGCCGGGCGCGGCCCGGCCGCGTGCGGGGGCTACGCGCTCAGCCGCCCGGGCTCGCCGCGCGCGGGGCGCGGGAGGACCTGGCCCACGTCGGGCTCCGCCAGCCAGGTCGCCAGCAGCGAGTGCGCCGGCACCACCTCGAAGGGCGGCTCCGGGGACTCGATGCGGTCGAGGCGCGTCAGAGCGCGCTCGACCTCCAGGCACAGCCGCCCGCCCGGGTCCCCTGCCGCGCGCGCGCGGGTCATGAGCTGATGGACGCGCAGCCGCGCCAGCGCCTCGGTCCTGATCTCCCTGCGATAGCGGTGGGCGGCGCGCTCGAAGAGCCGGTCCGCGACGCCGCAGCGGCCCGCCGACATCGCGGTCAGGCCGGCACGGTGGAGCGCGGCCCCGGAGAAGCCCCAGGGGGCACGGAGCGCGACCGCCCACAACGGCGGGGTGCTGAGCACGGAAGCGAGGGAGTCGAAGCGCAGGTGCACGCCCGCGAGGACTGCACGAAAGGTGCCACGGAGCGACCGTCGGGAAGGCACCCAACTCGTTGCGCGGCCGCGGACCGCGCACGCGGCGCGGGGCTATGGAGCCCGCCTCCGCCGGCCGCGCGTTGCAAGCTGAGAGCGGCGGCCTCTCAGCCTGCACGGAGGGCGAAACCGCTCAGCGCTCCACCGGCTCCCGCGCCACGAGCGGGAAGCCCGCGCACAGCTCGAGCACCTGGCGCTCCACCGCCCGCGCGGTCCCGGCGTCGTCCGGGCGTTCGAGCACGCGCGCGATCCAGCCGGCGATCAGCTCCATCTCGCTCAGGCCGAAGCCGCGGGTGGTGAGCGCCGGGGTGCCGATGCGGATGCCGCTCGTCACCCACGGCTTCTGCGGGTCGTCGGGCACCGCGTTCTTGTTCACCGTGATGCGCGCGCGGTGCAGGGCCTCCTCGGCCACCTTGCCGGTGAGCCCGCGCCTCCTCAGGTCCACCAGCATGAGGTGGTTGTCGGTGCCGCCCGAGACCAGGTCGAAGCCGCGCTCCGTGAGTCCCGCCGCCAGCGTGCGCGCGTTCTCGACCACGCGCCGCTGGTAGGCGCGGAAGCCGTCGGTGAGCGCCTCGCCGAAGCACACCGCCTTGGCGGCGATGACGTGCATGAGCGGACCGCCCTGGAGCCCCGGGAACACGCTCTTGTCGAGCTTCTCGGCGTGCGCCGCGGTCGAGAGCACGAACCCGCCGCGCGGACCCCGCAGGGTCTTGTGCGTGGTGCTGGTCACCAGGTCCGCATGCGGGACCGGGCTCGGGTGCAGGCCCGCCGCCACCAGCCCGGCGATGTGCGCCATGTCCACCACCAGCGCCGCGCCCACCTCGCGCGCGATCGCGGCGAAGCGCGGGAAGTCGATGACGCGCGGGTAGGCGCTCGCGCCGGCGACGATGATGCGGGGCCGGTGCTCTCGCGCCAGCGACTCGACCTGGTCGTGATCGATGCGGCCGTCATCCGCGCGCACGCCGTACTGCACCGACTTCCACAGCTGCCCGGTGACCGACACCGCGTGCCCGTGCGTGAGATGCCCGCCGTGCGCCAGGCTCATGCCGAGCAGCACGTCGCCCGGCCGCGAGACCGCGAGGTAGGCCGCCAGGTTGGCCGACGCCCCCGAGTGCGCCTGCACGTTGGCGTGATCGCAGGCGAACAGCTGCTTCGCGCGGTCGCGTGCCAGCTCCTCCGCGACGTCCACGAACTCGCAGCCGCCGTAGTAGCGCTTGCGCGGCAGGCCCTCGGCGTACTTGTTGGTCATCACCGAGCCCATCGCCTCGAGCACGGCGTCGCTGACGAAGTTCTCCGAGGCGATCAGCTCGAGCGTCGTGAGCTGCCGCCGGCGCTCGTCCTGGATCGCGTCGAAGAGGGCGGGATCCTGCTCGCGGAGTCCGCTCATGGTCGCTGGCGGGTCGTCGAGTGGAGTTCCTCGTAGTCGCGGATCTTGCGGAGCCGCGGCTCGTGCCGGCCGCCCTCGAACGCGGTCTCGAGCCAGATGCGCAGCCAGCGCACCGCGGCCTCGTGGTCCGGGTTGGTGCGGCCGCCCACCGCCAGCACGTTCGAGTCGTTGTGCTGGCGGGCGAGCCGGGCGGTCTCGTCGCTGGTCACCACCGCGGCGCGCACTCCCGCGACCTTGTTCGCGGCGATCGCCTCGCCGATCCCGCTCCCGCCGAGCACGACGCCGCGATCCGCCTCGCCGCGCGCCACCAGCTCGGCCACCGGGAAGCAGGAGTCCGGGTAGTCCACGGGCGGCGCGGCGGCGTGCGTGCCGACGTCCACCACGGTGTGCCCCAGGGACTCGAGCGCGCGCCGGTAGCGCTGCTTGAGCTCCCAGCCCGCGTGATCGCTGCCGATCGCGATCTTCATGGGGACGCGGCGGCTACTTCGCCGCCGCGCCGGCCTTCAGCGGCACCGGGGTCAGCCAGCCGTGTTTGTCCGGCATCTCGCCGCGCACCACCGCGAAGAACGCCTTCTGGATCGCCTTCGTGACGGGTCCGGGCTGTCCGTTGCCGACCGGGATCTTGTCCACCGACGTGATGGGCGACACTTCGACCGCGGTGCCGGAGAAGAACACCTCGTCCGCCACGTAGAGCATCTCGCGCGGCATCGCCTCCTCGCGCACCGGGTAGCCCATCTCGCGCGCCAGCGTGATGACGGACGCCCGCGTGATGCCCGCGAGGATGCTGTTCGCGAGCGTCGGCGTCACCAGCTCGCCCTTGATCACGGCGAACATGTTCTGACCGCTCCCCTCGCTCAGGAAGCCGTTCACGTCGAGCGCGATGGCCTCGGCGTATCCGTCCAGCAGCGCCTCCATCTTGAGCAGCTGCGAGTTCATGTAGTTCGCCGAGGCCTTGGCCATCGCCGGCAGCGTGTTCGGCGCCATGCGCTGCCACGTCCCCACCTTGACCGCCACGCCCTTGGTGAGCGCGTCCTCGCCCAGGTACTTGCCCCAGGGGAACGCCGCGATCGCGACGTCGATCGGGGTGCCGAACGGGTTGACCCCGAGGTGCTCGTAGCCGCGGTAGACCACCGGGCGGATGTAGCACTCCTTGAGGTCGTTGACCGCGACCGTCTCGATGCACGCGTCGCGGATCTGGTCACGCGTGTACGGGATCTCCATGCGGTACACGCGCGCCGAGAACATCAGCCGGTCCACGTGCTCCTCGAGCCGGAAGATCGCGGAGCCGGACGGATTCTCGTAGGCGCGGATGCCCTCGAACACGCTCGAGCCGTAGTGCACGACATGCGACAGCACGTGGATCCTGGCGTCCTCCCAGTCCACCCATCTGCCATTCATCCAGATCTTGTCCGCCTTCTGCATCGCCATGATTCACCTCGCGGTTGCCAGCGCTGCCTTCATGCCGAGCGCGCCCGCAGAGCCTCGCGGACGTGCGGCACGATGCGCTGGACATGGCGCCGGATGCGACGCCAGGATTCCTCGTACGCCTCGGGCGAGCCCCCGAATGGGTCCGGGACCGGCAGGGCCGGCTCGCCGGGCTCAGGCCATTCGCACAGCACGTGGGTCCGCCGCGGGTCGGCGCCGAGCGCCGTGACCGCGTGCAGATGCTCACGTTCCATCACCAGGATCAGGTCCGCGCCGGACACCATCGCGGCGGTCAACCGCCGCGACCGGTGCCCATCGAGACTCAGCCCGTCGCCGGCCGCCACTGCGGCGGACGCCGCGGTCGCAGGCTGCCCGTCCATCGCCGCGGTGCCCGCCGAGCCCACCTCTGCCCGCAGGGCGTCGGGTCCCAGTCCGTCGGTCAGAGCGGCGACGGCCAGCGGGCTCCGGCAGGTGTTGCCGGTGCACACGAACAGCACGCGGAAGAGGGGTTCGCGGGACGCCATGCCGGGGCAGCATAGGCTTCGCGCGAGAGGCGCGTCAACCGACGGGGCCGCTGGTCCAATCGTCGTAACGACCGAGCTCCGCGATCACGTCGAGCGCGCCACGGCGGAGCAGCCGCGGGCGGTCTCCGCTCACGTCCACCAGCGTCGAAGGGACGTCGCCGCGCCGCGGTCCGCCGTCGAGCACCAGGTCGAGCTGGTTGCCGAAGATGCGCACCACGTCGTCGGCGGTCTCGGCCGGAGGCTCGCCCGACAGGTTCGCGCTGCTCGACACCACCGGCCCGCCGATGCGCTCCAGGATGCGCTGGCACAGCGTGTCCTTCGGGCAGCGCAGCGCCACCGTCCCGCCCGCGCCGCGCACGCGCGCCGGCACGATCGGGGCGGCGCGGAAGATGAGCGAGAGCGCCCCCGGCCAGTACTTCCGCATCAGCCGATCGGCGATCCCGCTCACGTCCGCGGCCAGGCCCCAGGCCTGCTGCGGCTCCGGGATGAGCGAGATCACCGCGTGCTTCGGGTCGCGGCGCTTGAGCCGCGCCACCATCTCGACCGCCCCGGCGTCGAACAGCGAGCAGCCCAGCCCGTAGACGGTGTCGGTGGGGAACGCCACCACGCCGCCGCGCAGCACCACCTCCGCCAGCTGGATGAGCGCTTCGTCGTCGGGGTTCTCGGGGTCCACCCGGATGACGTCCATCGCTACCTCCCGCGCCGCGCCTTTGCCACGCCGCGGGCGCCGGCGCGCCGGCCCGACTCCGAGCGGCTTTCCTCGATCCGGCGCGCCAGCACCGGGTCGGAGAGCGCCAGGATGCGCGCCGCCAGGTGGGCGGCGTTGCGCGCACCCCACGAGCCCACCCCGAGGGTGCCCACCGGCACCCCGGGCGGCATCTGCACGGTCGCCAGCAGCGCGTCGAAGCCGCCGAGCGGCGAGCTCGCGAGCGGCACGCCCAGCACCGGCAGGCGGCTGTGCGCCGCCAGCGCGCCGGCCAGGTGCGCCGCGCCGCCGGCGCCCGCGATCAGCACTTCGAGCCCGCGCCGCTCTGCGCCCTTCGCCCAGCGCGCGGTGGCGTCGGGCGTGCGGTGCGCCGAGCGCACCACCACCTCCGAAGCCACGCCGTACTCGTGGAGCACGCGCGCCGCCTCCTCCATCACCGCGCGGTCGGACTCGCTTCCCATCACGATCCCGACCCGCGGCCTCCCGCCCCTTCTACGCGCCGTCATACGTCGCTCCTCTCTGCGCCCCACCCGCGCCCGCCGCGCGCGGCCCGTCCTCAGCGGCGATGTCGTGACGCACGCGCCAGCCGGTGCCGCCGAGCGTCGCGATCGCCGCGTAGGCCCGCGCGCGCGCCACCTCGCGGTCGCGGCCCTGCGCCACCACGTAGGCCGCCCGTCCGCCGCGCACCACCCAGTCCGTCCCCTGGCGCTCGCAGCCGCCATGGAACACCAGCAGGTCGCCGCGCGCGCGCAGGGCCTCGAGCCCGGTGATCCGCCCGCCCCCGCGCACGGCGTCGGGGTAGCCCTGGTCCACGATCGCCACCGCCACCGCGGCGCCGGGCTGCGCCCGCACCGCATCCTCCTCGAGCGCTCCGCCGGCCGCGCTCCGGAGCAGCCGCGCCAGCGAGCCGCCGAGGAGCGGCAGCACCACCTCGCTCTCGGGGTCGCCGAGACGCGCGTTGAACTCCAGCACCCGCGGCCCCTGCGGTCCCAGCATCAGGCCGCAGTAGAGCGCGCCGCGGAACGGGGCGCCACGCCGCTCCATCGCGGCCAGCACCGGCGCCACGACGCGCTGTGCCACGGCCGCGGCGGTGGCCTCGTCCACCCCGGGCGCCGGCGCGCAGGCGCCCATGCCGCCGGTGTTGGGCCCGGCGTCGCCATCGAGCGCGCGCTTGAAGTCGCGCGCCGCCGGGAGCAGCACGAAGCGCCGGCCATCGCACACCGCCATCACCGAGGCCTCCTCGCCCGCCAGGAACTCCTCGATCACGACGCGGCGCCCGCTCGCGCCGAAGCGCGCGCCCGCGAGGCTGTCCGCGAGGAAGCGCTCGGCCTCGGCGCGCTCCGCGCTCACGCACACGCCCTTGCCACCCGCCAGCCCGTCGGCCTTGACCACCCAGGGCGGCGCGAAGCGGTCGAGGGCGCGCCGCGCCGCATCGAGGTCGTCGTGCGCCTCGGCGCGCGCGGTGGGCACGCCGGCCTCGCGCATGACCTCCTTGGCGAACCACTTGCTGGATTCGAGCCGCGCCGCCGCCCGGCTCGCACCGCACACCGCGAACCCGGCCGCCTCGAGGGCGTCCGCGACTCCGGCGGCGAGCGGCCCCTCCGGGCCGATCACCACCAGCCCCACGCGCTCGCGGCGGCACGCCTCGGCCAGCGCGGCAGCGTCCGACTCGCCCGCGGCCACCCGGCGCGCCACTCCCTCCATCCCCGGGTTGCCGGGAGCGGCCAGCACCTCGGCCACCTCCGGATCGCGCGCCAGGCGCCACGCGAGCGCGTGCTCGCGCCCACCCGACCCCACCACCAGGACGCGCAGAGGATCCACGCGGCGAATCTAGCCAGCGTGCCGCAAGGGGTCAAGGGACGCGGACGCGGCGCGCTCCGCCTCGTCACCGGCCCCGGCCCATGCCGCCAGCGCGCCGCCTGGCTCCGCCGCCCAGCACACGCGGAAGTCGGGCGGGAAGAGCGCGGCGGCCTCGCGCGCGTGGGCCGCGCGCGCCGGCGGGGCGAGCGCGAAGTGCGCCTCGCGCGCGGCACGCGACGCCAGTCCGGGGAACAGCACCTCGGCGCCGGCGCTCACCCCGCCCGGCGCACGGCGCGCGGGACCCACAGTGACCAGGGCCTCGGCCTCGAGCAGCGCCTCGTCGAGCGCGACCGGCACGCCGCGCGAGGTCACCCCGGCCACGAACCGGTGCGGCGCCCCGGGGTCGTGGACCAGCACGCGCGCCACGCCCGGGCAGGCGGCCGAGAGCCCGGCGATCGCCGCGCCCCGCCGCGAGCCACCCCCCCCGCTCGCCACCAACACCCCCACCCCGCCCGCCCGCAAGCCCGCCCGCGCGACCGCCACGAGCACCCAGCCCCACCCC
>CAYHRW010000153.1:0-6996 GCA_964359105.1 uncultured bacterium | reverse complement strand
GTGCCTCAACACGCCCCGGGGCGTGTTGGTCAACTGTCCCCGGGGACAGTTGCTCGAGGGGCGGCGGGGGTGACGAGGATGGCGCGGGGATGGCCTGCACCCGCTCCGGCAGCTCCGGCCGGGGGAAGCGCTCGGCGAGCAGATGCTCGAGCTCGGCCTTGGTCTTGTGCGCGGCGGCTGCCAGTAGCTCGTCCGCGTTCTCGGGAGTCAGGTGGGGCGCCAGCATCACCACCGCGCTCAGGTGCAGCCGGCCCTCGGCCAGCGCGGCGAAGAGGGCGGGGAACCGGCGTGCGGTGCGTGCCGCATGGATCCGTTTGAAGGCTGCCTCTTCCGAGAGGCGCAGCTCGTGGACGCAGTAGGCGTACATCGAGGGATAGGCGGCCGGCAGGTAGAGCCGCCGGGCGTCCACTTCCGCCAGGTGGGCCAGGAGCGCGGCGGTGGTGGCGCGATCCCGGGTGACCAGCGCCGCCAGATCGCGCAGCAGGACCGGGTCGGGGAGGTGGGACAGGGTGTAGCTGCTCACGGGCGTGACTCCGCGGGGGCGGGTCGCCAGCAGGGGCACATCTCTCATACCACGCCGGATTCCGGCGCTGCGGCAGCCCCGCACGCGCGCTGAAAGGGAACCCCACGAGATCTCTCTCGTCGCGGACGATTCGGGGCCGGCGGCGCGCATCCCACGCACGCAAGCGCGCGATGGCGGGAGCAGCGGCGAGGCATCGGTCAAGCACTCCCGCGCGGGCGTCAAGTGGAATCTCTTCGACCCGCATCGGCTCTTCGGCGCTCACTCCGCGCCGGTCCTGGAACGCCAGCGGCCTAGGAGTCCCTCGGGTCGGGCCTCGCCGGGTCCAGGCCGAACTCCCGAATCGTCTGCGCCACGGACCCGGCCGGCACCTGGCCCTCGCGCTCCAGCGCGTGGAGCGTGGCGACCACCACGTGCTCGGCGTCCACCTCGAAGAAGCGGCGCAGCGATTCGCGCGTGTCGCTGCGGCCGAAGCCGTCGGTGCCGAGCGGCGTGAAGCTGCGCGGCACCCAGCGCGCCACCATGTCGGGCACCGCTTTCATGAAGTCGGTGACCGCGACCACCGGCCCCGGCCTGCCCTCGAGCTGGCGCGTCACGTACGGCACGCGTTGCGCTTCTGCGGGGTGGAGCCGGTTCCAGCGCTCGGCGGCGAGCGCCTCGTGGCGCAGCTGCTGGTAGCTGGTGACGCTCCACACGTCGGCCGCGACACCGTACTTCGCAGCGAGGATGCCCTGCGCGCGCAGCGCCTCGCGCAACATCACGCCGCTGCCGAAGATCTGGGCGCGCGGCTTCGCCTCGGCGGCGGCCGGGCGGTAGAGGTACATGCCGCTGAGGATGCCCTCCTCGACGCCGGCCGGCTGCTCCGGCATCGGGTAGTCCTCGTTGTAGAGCGTCAGGTAGTAGAAGACGTCTTCGCCCCTCACGTACATGCGCTCGAGCCCGTCGCGCACGATGACCGCGACCTCGTACGCCCAGGCCGGGTCGTAGGCCAGCACGCTCGGCACGGTCGAGGCGAGGACGTGGCTGTGGCCGTCCTCGTGCTGGAGCCCCTCGCCGTTGAGCGTGGTGCGACCGGCGGTGGCGCCCAGCATGAAGCCGCGCCCGCGCGCGTCGGCCAGCGCCCAGACCAGGTCGCCGGTGCGCTGGAAGCCGAACATCGAGTAGAAGATGTAGAAGGGGATCATCGGCTGGCCGTGAGTCGCGTAGCTGGTGGCGGCCGCGGTGAACGAAGCCATCGAGCCGGCTTCGGTGATGCCCTCCTCGAGCAGCTGGCCGTCGGGCTTCTCGGTGTAGGAGAGCATGAGCTTCGAGTCCACCGGCTCGTACTTCTGCCCGCCGCTCGCGTAGATGCCGACCTCGCGGAACAGCACCTCCATGCCGAAGGTCCGCGCCTCGTCGGGGATGATCGGGACCACGCGCCTGCCCCATTCCGGATCGCGGGTCAGGTTCCGCACCAACTTCGCGCAGGCCATTGTGGTCGAGACCGCCTGGTCCTCGCGCGTGCCTTCTGCGAACTCGGCGAACACCTTGTCGGACGGCGGGGGCAGCGGCTGCGCGCGCACGATGCGCTTCGGGAGCGAGCCGCCCAGCGCGCGCCGGCGCTCGAGCATGTACTTCACCTCGGGGCTGTCCATCCCGGGGTGGAAGAAGGGCGCGTCCTTGAGCTTCCGGTCGGGGATCGGCAGCTGGAGCCGGTCGCGGAACTTGCGCAGCTCCTCCTCGCGCATCTTCTTCACCTGGTGCGCGACGTTGCGCGCCTCGGCGGTCTCGCCGAGCGTCCAGCCCTTGACGGTCTTGGCGAGGATGACCGTGGGCTTGCCGGTGGTATGGACCGCCGCGGTGTAGGCGGCGTAGAGCTTGCGGTAGTCGTGGCCGCCGCGCCGGAGCGCGCGCAGCTGGTCGTCGGTGTGGCCCTCGACCATCTTGAGCAGGCGCGGGTCCCTGCCGAAGAAGTGCTCGCGGATGTAGGCACCGCTCTCGACCGAGTAGCGCTGCCATTCTCCGTCCACCGTCTCGTTCATGCGCTCGACCAGCGCGCCCTCGTAGTCCTGCGCGAGCAGCGGGTCCCAGTCGCGCGACCAGATCACCTTGATGACGTTCCAGCCCGCGCCGGTGAAGATGGACTCCAGCTCCTGGATGATCTTGCCGTTGCCGCGCACCGGACCGTCAAGGCGCTGCAGGTTGCAGTTGACCACGAAGGTCAGGTTGTCGAGCCCCTCGCGCGCGGCCAGCGTGAGCGCGCCCACCGCCTCGGGCTCGTCCATCTCGCCGTCGCCGAGGAACGCCCACACCCGCTGGTGCGAGGTGTCGGCGATGCCGCGCGCCTCGAGGTAGCGGTTGAAGCGCGCCTGGTAGATCGCGTTGATGGGGCCGAGGCCCATCGAGACCGTCGGGAACTCCCAGAACTCCGGCATCAGCCGCGGGTGCGGGTAGGAGGAGAGGCCGGCGCCGCGCACCACCTCGCGGCGGAAGTGGTCGAGCTGCGACTCGGTGAGCCGGCCCTCGAGGAACGCACGCGAGTAGAAGCCCGGCGCGGCGTGGCCCTGGAAGAACACCTGGTCGCCGGGGCCCTGGTCCTTGCCGCGGAAGAAGTGGTTGAAGCCCACCTCGTAGAGCGACGCGCTCGAGGCGTAGGTCGCGAGGTGGCCACCGATCCCCGCGAACAGGTGGTTCGCCCGTACCACCATCACCACCGCGTTCCAGCGGATGATGCGGCGGATCCTGAGCTCCATCTCCTCGTCGCCGGGGAACGGCTGCTCCTGCTCGGGCGAGATGGTGTTGATGTAGCGCGACTGCACCAGGCCCGGCAGCCCGATCTGGAGCTGGCGCGCGCGCTTCAACACCTTGCGCAGCAGGAAGTCGGCGCGCTCGCGCCCGGCCTTCTCGACCACGCCGTCGAGCGCCTCGATCCACTCCCGGGTCTCGACCGGGTCGGGGTCGGGGAGCTGGCGCTTGAACTCGCTCAGGTGCAGCGTGAACGACTCGCCTTTGCGCCGGTCGTCCTGCCCGCGCTCGGGCACGTTCTCCTGGTCCACGGTGCTCATAGGGTCGCAGGTCCTCGCGCTGCCAGCGGCCGGTCGGCGCGGATTCGGGGTCGGTGGCCCGGGGCAGGGGGCCGTGCATGCGCGGGCCCGGCCGGCGGTTTCGATGCCGCCGGAGCCCGGCTGTCCCATGGGGTCGTCGTCGGACCCGGCAGGATAGCGCAGAGGGGGGGCGGTGGGCGAACCGAGCGGCCGCTGCTAGACTCCGCGCGCGTTGCGTCGCCAGGGCCGACCCGAGGAGATCCGCCATGACTGTGACGAGCACGCCGACCACCACGCTCTACCCCGCGCGGAAGCGGTCGCGGCCGATGACGGCCGAGGACCTCTGGACCCTGCCGCGCGTGGGCGCGCCGGCCCCCTCGCCCGACGGCCGCGCGCTCGCGGTGCCGGTGACCACCTACGACCTCGAGAAGAACGAGGGCAGGACGCGCATCTGGCTGGTGCCGGCCGATGGCGGCGAGCCGCGCGCGCTCACGAGCGCGGAGCTCTCGAGCGGCGAGCCGCGCTTCTCGCCCGACGGGAAGCGGCTGGCGTTCACGCGCAAGGACGGACCCGCATCCGCCCCCGGCGGGCACCCCGCGGGGGCCACGGGCAAGCCCCAGCTCTTCGTGATGCCGCTGGACGGCGGCGAGCCCGAGCGGCTCACGAGCCTGCCGCTCGGAGTGTTCGATCCCACCTGGCTGCCCGACGGCTCGGGCATCGTGTTCGGCGCGAAGGTCATCAAGGGCCACTGGACGCCCGAGGCGACTGCGGCGGAGCTGGAGCGGCGCGAGCAGGACCCGGTCAAGGCCCACGTCACGGAGGACCGCTTCTACCGCCACTGGGACACCTGGCTCACCACCGGCGAGGTGCCGCACCTGTTCCTGCTCGATCTGAAGAGCCGCACGCTGCGCGACCTGAGCCCCGAGTCCGCCGCGTGGTTCGACTGGATGGAACCCGCGGGCCAGTACGACATCGCGCCCGACGGGAAGGAGATCGTGTTCGCGGGCATGACCTACGACCCGGCGAAGCGCGAGCAGCGCGCAGCGATCTGGCAGGTCTCGCTCGCGGGCGGGCCGGTGACGTGCCTGACTCCCGACCATCCGGCCGACGACCACTGGCCGCGCTACTCGCCGGACGGGAAGCACATCCTCTACGGCATGCAGCACGACCGGTACTTCTACGCCGACCGCGTGCAGCTGATGGCTTGCGACCGGGCGTCGAAGAAGCACGCGCCCTGGTGCGAGAGCTGGAGGCTCTCGCCCGCGCACTGGGAGTTCGCGGAGGACGGCACGCTGCTGCTCGAGGCCGAGTCCGAGGGGCGCGTGGCGCTCTTCGCGTACCAGGGCACGGGCGGGGGCGAGCCGACGCGGATCGTGCGCGGGGGCTGTGCCGCGAGCGTCGCGCCGGCGCGCGGCGGTCGGGTCTTCTTCACGCTCCAGAGCATGGTGGCCGCGCCCGAGGTCCACGCGTGCGCGGCCGACGGGAGCGGGCTCGCGCGCCTCACGCGCTTCACCGACGAGGTGGCGGCGCGCTTCGCCACCGGCGAGGTGCGCGAGACGCACTTCGAAGGCGCGCAGGGCGAGATGGTCCAGATGTTCATGGTGCTGCCGCCGGACTTCGAGCCGGGCAGGAAGTACCCGCTGGTCCAGGTGATCCACGGCGGCCCGCATGGCATCAGCGCCGACGGCTTCCACTGGCGCTGGAACGCGCAGGCGTTCGCCGCGCCCGGCTACGTCGCGGCGCTGGTCAACTTCCAGGGCTCGACCTCGTGGGGGAACGACTTCGCGAAGCGGATCCAGGGCGCCTGGGCCGAGCGCCCGTTCGAGGATGTGATGATCGCCACCGACCTGCTGGTCGCGAGCGGGCTGGTGGACGGGACGCGCATGGCGGCGGCGGGCGGCTCGTACGGCGGCTACATGGCCGCGTGGATCGAGGGACACACCGACCGCTTCCGCTGCATCGTCAATCACGCCGGCGTCTACGACACGCTCTCGCAGTACGCGAGCGACTGGACCATGGGCCGGCAGCAGTCGTTCGGCGGCGAGCCGTGGGCCGGGCTCGAGGCGATCAACGCCTGCAACCCGGCGCACGCGGCGCAGGGCTTCAACACCCCGATGCTCGTGCTCCACGGCGAGAAGGACTACCGCGTGCCTGCGTCGCAGGGGCTCGAGTGCTACGGCGTGCTGCGCGCCAGGGGCGTGCCGGCGCGGCTGGTGTACTTCCCCGACGAGAACCACTGGATCCTCAAGCCCCGGAACTCGCTGCTCTGGTACCGCGAGGTCTGGGCCTGGCTGGAGCGGTTCCTCAAGAGCTGAGCCGGTCCGATCCACTGGCGTTCGTCGGTGTGGGCGCGCACCTCGGCGGTTTCGCACTGGTTCTGCCGGTGATGATGCGGCTGCTGTAGCCGGGGCGCAGTCAGGAGAGGAGATCGCACGATGTCGCACGTCACGATCAGCTACTGCCGTTACTGACTCTCCGGCATCCAGGCCGCCCGGGTGGCGGCGCGGATCCGGAGGGAGCTTGGGATCGAGGTCGAGCTCGTGGACGGCCCCTACGGCCGGGCGGCCGTGCTCGTGGATGGACAGGAGGTGGCACGCACGAACTGGGCGGGCTGGCTGCCGTCGGGCCGTACCGTGGTCGAACGCGTGAAGGCGAAGCTCGCGACCTGAGCGCGTCACCCCGCGCGATGCTCGAGTGGCGGCTCGCGAAGGGTACGGGCTAGAATGACCGCGCCGCACCCGCACGCGGGTACCACCGCACCCCACACCCGGGCCACCCATGCCCCGACCTGCCCGCAGCGCTCCTCCGTCTTTTTCCCGCGAGGCCCCGCAGCCGCTGCCGCTGTGGGCGGCGGCGTGCTTCCTCGCTTCGGGCGCCGCGGGGCTGCTCTACGAGGTGGTGTGGTCGAAGCAGCTGACCTACCTGCTCGGCAACACGCTGCATTCGGTGGCGACCGTGGTGGCGGCGTTCCTGGCGGGACTGGCGCTCGGGGCGTACGTGCTGGGCGCGAGGCTGGCGGGGAAGCGTGGCGGGGTGCGCGCATACGTGGCGCTCGAGCTGGGGATCGCCCTGCTCGGGCTGGTGTCCATGCCGGCGCTGCGCGGCCTGGACCCGGTGGTGGGGCTGCTCTATCGGGCGTGTGGCGGCGAGACCGGCGGATTCGCCCTCCTGAGGCTCGTGCTGCTCTTCGTGCTGCTGCTGCCGCCCACGGTGCTGATGGGGGCGACGCTGCCGGTGCTGGTCGGCCACTTCGAGCATCGGCGCGTGGGCCCGCAGCTTGCGCGGCTCTACGCGATCAACACGCTGGGCGCGGTGGCGGGCTCGGTGCTGGGCGGGTTCGTGCTGCTGCCGGGCGTGGGGCTCACGGCCACCACGTGGGTCGCGGCGGCGCTCAACCTGGGTGCGGCGTGGCTGGCCTGGGCGGTGGCGCGCGGTGCGCCGGCGGCCGCGCCG